>JBPBPI010000051.1:0-2514 GCA_050954885.1 Janthinobacterium lividum
CGTAGGAAGTCGGGTCAATATATTTGAATGCTGCAGTCGTCATGTTGTACCTCGGATGTATGGTTGCGCTATGGGTTGACAATTGAACGATTGATCTGAACAAGTAGCGTGAAAGGGTTTTGGGGGTTTGTAATCTGCAAAATGATGACCTTTGCATGTGACAAAGGGCCTGTACAATGATGCACGTTGATTCTCTATATCGTAGTGGCTAGGTACGTTGGTCACCGGGTTTAATATATATACTCTTGGACCCCAGATTACAAATGTAGATGACTTTCTTCTAGATGACGCCTTTCCGTCACGCCCGCCCTTAGCAGACCCCGCACCTCGCCACAGTACAACATGATGAGTAATCAAAAGCTAATGATGAGGGTGGACTCGAAGGCGATCGCTGTTATATGGAAAATATCATTGAGACTCCACGAAACAAGATGGAACGGATACGGAGTGAAAACCTGATAGCGGAATCTGATCTACCGAAGAAAATGTTGGCTGTGTCCATTTCCAAATCGGACTGAGACCTCAATTCGACATCATTACACTGCAGGAATGCTTCCAAATGTCTGTGATTTCAATGACAGTCAAGTCGCGATACAGGATCAAAATCTATATATCGTTTTTATATCGACGCCGAGTTTACGCAACGCGCCCTGCTTGCCTGCGATCGTGTCCTCCATACTGGGCGGGCCACAAAGAAAGACCTTGGTCCCCTTCTCATCGCCCCAGCTCCCCTTTTCGCATCGTTGAATTGCCTCGTGCAGCACAGTCTTGTCGATATAGCCTTTTCTGTATTTGTTCTCGGCACCCATCCTTGGAGCGTCCGGAACACCTTCAGCTCCCGAAACAGCATAGGTCACATGCAGTCGGTCAGGCCTCTGCTTCTCCAATGCCTCCAGCTCGTCCTTGAGAACAATGTCTCGAAAGCTGTTGACGCCCCAGAGCAGTTGAATTCTCGTTCTGTCTGCAGGGTTGCTCAAAACGCCCTTGGTCAAGCTGTAGATGGGTGTGATACCAGCTCCGCCAGCCACGAGTAAGACATCACGCGGCGTTTGTGAGGGCTTCCAGGTATATCCGGGAAGAGGTCCTCGAACTTTCAGAGTCTGGCCAGGCTCAAGCGAATGCATGTACGTCGAGGCTGCGCCTTTTGGATACTGTTTGACCATGAGCTGTAAAGTCCCTCGCTCGTCGAGGTCATGTACAGGCGTATAGGGCCGGAAGACGGGAAACCAGCCACTAGTAGGCCAGTGTTGGGTAAGAATGGCAGCTGCCAGGTTGCCACTGTCAGTTGTGTCTGTACATAGTACCTTGGTGATGGTGAGGCGAACCTCCAGGTATCAAGCCACTGATCTCACTACTACCGCCTGGCAAGTCAAATGTGATTCTCTTTGTGTCGTGATTGATTTGCTCAACTCGTCGGACTGTCAAGTCTTTGGAGAATAGCATGGTACGAGGAAATGAGAGCGTCTTCAATGGAGGGCCGTCCGCCGCATCAAGTAGTAGGGGTCGTTTCGTAGCATAAAATGCTGATCCTGCAACACCGACAACCGTCGCACCCGTGACCAGAAGTGCCGCGCGGTGTAATCGAAAGGCTTGAAACGCCATTTTCTTGTCTAATTGTCGCTCAGTGCGCAATCGCCAAGGAACACAGATGACCTGCCTAAGGTAGTCAAAAGTGGACAAGGGAGCTGTAGAGACGATTGGAAGAAGGCGGACGCCCTGGGCTACACGATAGTCACTCGATCATTTGTAGGCGCAGGTCTGGTTCTTGTGCTCGCAGCGGCGCAAACAGGCGTGGAAGACGCCAATGCGTGATCGGAAGACGGCCGCATTGCGAGCCGTTCTCTTCTTCGTAGGTACAGACGGGCTTCCTCTTAGGAGCCAACCATCAATCACCTCGAGCAGTTGGGCATGTAATAGCCACAAGTCAATTTGATCATTGATGGGCAGAGGTCCGCGAGTCATCACTGAATGGTGGTTTCACGCTTTTGCGAGACTCTGGCGCCTGCCAGCGTTAGTCAGTCGAACGACGACAGACTTCACCAACTAGCAGCAGCACAACTCGGACCGAAAGAATATCACCTTGTTGCAGTATCTACCTGCCTCTAATTATTTTGCAGTCGGAGTATTTTTAGGTTCGCCAGCCTCGCCAAGACCTCCAAATCGTATGAGAGCAGCCGCCGCCGCTGTCTGGTTCGGCTCTCCTCAGCCGGCACTCACCTCATGGCATGTCCCAATTATTGCCCGAGATCTACGCGCAGACTTTGCCTAAGGAATGCTGAAAACTCCGCTGCTCTTGAATAACTGCGGCTCCACTTCATTGAATTCTGTGTCTACTGCAAGCAGCCAGGATGCCGGTTCACGATCCACCAGGCTAGCATCTCTGTAGACATGGTTCCCACAAGTCCGAAGCCGATTGTAAAGGTCAGGTATTTAGATCGCCCAACCTCTGAGAACTATCATTCGCTCAACTTCTCGCAAAATCAATAGCTTATATCTGAGGCGCAAATACACTTT
>JBPBPI010000052.1:0-6678 GCA_050954885.1 Janthinobacterium lividum
GGGGTATCCTTTTTGAGATTTAATACCCAAAATGATACTCCAATGTTTTCAATACTTTAAACTTTTTTACACGCCTCTTAAACATAACTCGGGTTAATGTAATGATTTTCTCTACAACATCAGATATTATTTGATGTTGTAGAGATACAACTCTATAATGTCAGTCTTCAATCAATACTTCTATTTCAACAAACCGTAAGATTTTTTAAGAGACAAAAGGCGTTGATGGCTATTGGATAATGATTGTTGATATATGTCGTCTTGGGCGCGTAAGTCATCCACCATTTGATGTAATCGATCAATTTTAGACGTCACCAGTTGAAAATATTTAGGGGTACCTGTGGTCATTTTATTACTGGAGAAAATCAGTAAATCGACGCCTGCTTTCAGAGTTTGTTGAATCACGGTCTTTAAGGGATAATGATGCACGATCGCACCCATCAAAAGATCATCGGTAATCACAACACCTTGATAAAAAGCACGCAACCTTTCCATCGTTTTTAGTGATAAACTAGTGGGGTAGGCGGGATCCCATGTTCGGTGCATCAAATGGCCCACCATGATCATGTCGGCATGACCGCTGTGGCTTAAATTTTTAAAGGGATCTTCTTCATAAAATTGATAGGTGTTGGTGATATCGACCAAACCTTCGTGACTATCTTTTAACGACAGACCGTGTCCAGGATAATGTTTAAGACACGACACAACACCGGCCTTTCGATGGCCCTCGACGAAGGCACGGCTAAAATCTTCAACTTGTGCGGGCGTCACGCCGTAACTTCGACCGTGGGCACCGATGACCGGACAAACTTTATTGGAATCTTGAGGGTAGGTTAAATCAACCACGGGTCCAAAATTTAAATTAAATCCGACTTCTTTTAACATTGAGGCCATATCGCAATAAATATCTATGGCTTGTTCTGGCGTGTAATTTTGAGCCACATCCCAAGCCGAGAAAAAGTTTTGAAACCCATTAGCGGCACTCAGACGTTGAACCCGCCCGCCTTCTTGATCGATGGCCACAAAAGGGATGTTGTCGGGACTAGCATCATAAAAGCTTTGGATTAAATTGCGTAATTGATGGCGGTCTTGAATGTTGTGACCAAACAAAATAACACCACCAATTTTTTTATGACGCAAATAGTCTTGGATTAAACGAGGTTCAGCATCTTCTGGGTGACAACCGTGGAACCCTAAAATCAATTGTTGGCCAAAAGTCGGCATTTTCGAGCGATCTATAAGATAAAGTTATTTATTCTTTTAACAATAAATCTAAAATCACTTGATATCTATGGTTTTTTCAAAGGAATGGGTCTTTTTAAAGATTTAGGTTTCCGGTCGATACGGGTTGGATAAGATTTGGGCAAGGCTTCACCCTCGAGACGTTCAACCTTGATAACCTCACGATGTGGGGTGACGATCTCGCGGCCTGTAATCAAATCTTGGGGCGGGCGATTAAACTGATCGCCGTGACGGATATTATTGCCTGACTCATCAACGATGACTTCTTGTACCAAGACACCGGAAGGACGAACAGGATAAGTCGCCACAAGACGGGCTTCATAACCTGATATTTTTTGATTGTAACAGTCAACGCCACCCAAAGTCTTGTAACAATAGACTGGATCCGGAAAATAAGGATCAGGGGCTTTGGCCCAATCGGCCGCAATAATACCGCGGGTTGAAAGCATTGAATTGTCACCAAAACAAGCCGCCAATAAAGATGTTAAGAAAAAGGTGGCTGTTTTTTTCATCTTAAAATTTCCTTTGACCCACAGTTTATTATTCAAAAAATAAGTGTGTTTACCATAGGATAAATGTCCTAATTTTTTGTAAAGATTTAGAGATATTGATGAAAGATATTTGAGAAAATAAAACCAAATTTAAATTTGGTTGCGGGGGCAGGATTTGAACCTACGACCTTCAGGTTATGAGCCTGACGAGCTACCAGACTGCTCCACCCCGCGGCTTAGAAAATCTATTAAGTGTATGCTGTATATCGCGCTTTAGACCAACAAGCAAGATAAAAATAAAATATTTAAAAATATTCTTTTAAAATGCAACAATTGATTGACAGCACGCCCAAGCCTTTGTACACACTGTATAAGAACTGGAGGGGTGGCCGAGAGGCTGAAGGCGGCGGTTTGCTAAACCGTTATACGATTAACCTCGTATCGTGGGTTCGAATCCCATCCCCTCCGCCATATTAAATATAAGCACCCACGATAAAAAAGTAGGGGTTACCGCGCTAGAGCGCGTTACTTTCAGCCCGAGCCGCAGGCAACGTGCGCAGTACGATAATTCCATCCCTTTATAAATTTTCAATTATCTTTAATTTTATAAAATATCAAATTGTTAAAAGAAAACCATTTAATATGAAAATTTTCCGAAATTTACTGTGTTTGATTATATTTTCTTCATCAATATTAAGTGCAGTTAATAATTATTTGTCAATTGATTATAAAATTATACCTTTAATTCAACTTAATGCACCGGCTTTAAAAGTCGATGTCGAGATTAAAGGTATATTATCAGATAAAATTATTTTGGATCTACCCCATAAGTGGGCAGGGATGGAATATGCAGATCAAGTTAAAAATATCACTATTTTTGATCTAAAAAACTCTTTTAAAATTATCAAAAACAAAGATAAGCATCAGTTAATTATCACCATTCCTAAAATTAATTCTTTACACTTAAGTTATGAGATTCATCAAAAAAAGGGTGATCCTTCAAACGTGCATGAAGCCATCATTCGGCAAGATTTGATTCATGCCCCAGGCTATAGTTTGTTTGCCTATCCTCATGATTTAAAATGGACGCACAAACTTTCTTTTACAGTTATTTGGCAAGACCTTCCCAAAGATTGGCAAACCATTTCAGATCATGGCGTTCAACAAACATTAAAGTTTTCATCCGGAATATCTCAATTGCTTCATAGCATTTATGTAGCAGGAAATATTCGGATGCATCAGATCGCTGAAGAAAATGCGCCAGTTTATCTTTCTCTTTATGGGGAGTTTGATTTGACGGATAAAGACATTATTCATTTTTTAAATGAAATTACAGAAAGTCAGCGTGCTTTTTTCAAAGATTCAGATTTTCCCTATTACGCCATTAGTATAATTGAAGGCCGAAATCCTCATTCTATGGGTGGCACCAGACTTGACAACAGCTTTACCGCATACCTGCCCAAAGGGTTGGACCTAAGTCAATATTATATCCTTTTTGCTCATGAAAACCTTCACAATTGGATTGGCGGAAAGATACGCAACAATTATCAAGAACAGTTAAATTACTGGTGGACCGAAGGTTTTACAGAATATTATGCACGCGTGATTGCGGTGCGTTCGGGCGGGATGACATTTCAACAATTTATGGGTCAGTGCAATGAATTTTTAAATGATTATTATACATCGCCGGTTTTAAATGAGCCCAACATCCGAATTAAAAAAGATTTTTGGCATAATTATGATATTGAAAAATTACCTTACTATCGTGGATTTGTCTTTGCCCTTTATTTGAATGGACGTATTAAATTAAATAATCCTGCACATTCGCTTGATAATGTCATGCAAGATCTTTTCAAAATGTCCAAAACTCACAAATTTTCGATGGATCATTTTCAACGGTTAATGATCCCTTATCTGCCTCAAGGCATTTCAAACGACATTAGAAATTTAATTGGTAAAGGAGAGACCATCGACCTTCAGCCCATTTTATCTCTTTTGCCACTTGAAAAAATAAAACGAGGTTCTAAAGACATTTATCAATTAAAATCGAATTTGTCTGATAATGATAAAACAAAAATAAAGCGATTTTTTGAGATTAAAAATTAAATAGACAATTTATTTTTTTAAAATCTGATACACTAAACTTAAAAATAATTTAGATTTCAGGGAGTCACACATGAGACAGTTTTCAAGCATAATTTTATTATTGGCAGTTCTCACAGGATGTGTCTATGAGGTTGATAGGCCGATGGTGACAGAAACATCTTTTGTCAACGAGGAATCTGGCTGCCGAGAACGTCATCGATTTTGCCGCGAAAATTGCTTAACGCAACATCCCTACAGCGGCACAAGTCGCCAACAATGCTTTGACAAGTGTGAATATCGATTGACCTCTTGCTTGACGTCTTCTTCTATGATCGTGCAACGTGAGCCTACGACCATTGTTGAATCTTATGCACCCCTTTATGTTGATCCTTATCCCAATACTTTTTTTGGACCTTATACTTATTGGGGCGGACGCGGTTATTATCATCATTACCATGACCATTTTTATGGTCACAATTATGGCCGTAGATTTCGATAAGACAAAAAATAAAATCTTCGGATTATTTATAAATGATCCGAAGATTTGCAACTTTAATCTACGCCAAGGGTTGGTTTTTTCTTAACTTGTCGGTAAACAACATAAATTAAGACAGTCCCTATAATCGCAGATGCCGGAATCAGACTGAGGGCATACTGATAATCCTGAAGCGGATATTGCCTTAATCCATTTTGATCCAAGGCACCAGTCCAAAAAATATCCATCATTTTACCAATGGATGTGTGAAAGAATGATCCCCCTAACATGTTGATACAATTTAAAAAAGCAACGGTAATGCCCATGTATTGACCTGGTACAATTTCAGAACCTGCGGCAAACACCAGCACTTGATAACAACATAAGACACCGATTAAGAAAAACACACTGGACAACAAAATACTGTGGTAGACGGAACAATTGAGCAAAAATATAAAGGCCAATGCCATGCCGAGTCCGCAAAAAGCAATCACAGGATAATGGCCAAACTTTTTACTTAGGGATGCCAAAAGGGGACCGCCAAACAACATGCCGAAAAATACAAAAGAAATCAGACTTGCGGCTTGGCCTTTGTCCAGAGAATGAGCCAACATCAGATAAGGAACACCCCAAACATCGGCAAAACCTTCAAGAGATCCCACCATCAACAAATTGGCAATGGCCAGCAGCCACACAACAGGAGAAGAAATTAAAACCTTGAAATCAGAAATTTTAAAGGGTGTTTCAGATAGGTTTTGATCACTCGATTTAGGGGTGCGCAGAACAAACAAGGCGCCCAAGCCGATGTGATGATGGCAAAGATCGCTAAAGCCACAGCCACCGTTTGCCAACTATAAGTATCGATCAATAAACTGACGGGCTTGCCACCGTAAATGGCGCCCAACAATCCAACCGAGAAGGAAAAGCCAATCATGCGGGTGTAATGTTTTTTTAAAAACCATTCTGATACCACCTTTGACACGCCCAAAAAGCCGATGGCAGATCCGGCACCAATCAAAAAGCGTGTCATCAATGCTAGATAGAAATTATCACTGAAGGTAAACAGCAGCGTTGCAAGTCCACAAATGCTGGCAAAGGTAAAGATGATATAACGCGCGCTATAGCGGTCCAACAGCATGGCCACCGGAATTTGCATCAGGGCATAACCATAATAGTAAAAAGCCGCAAGCAGTCCAAAATGACTGGCATCGATTGAAAACTGCGCCATGATTTGTGGCATCATCAGCCCTGGCCAAAGCCGTAATATAAATTGATAGGCAAAAAAAGATAAAGGAAATAGCCACATAAAAAAGGGCACATAAGACTGTTTTTGCAAAAACATGATCAACCTCGTCAGGGTAAAAATTAAAATTCAGTGATGTAAAAGGGGAATAAAAGTAGATATCGGCATCAGCCGATAATAATGAGCACCATCGAAATATTTAAATTTTTATACAGCATCAAACGTTAAAACAGTTATTTTTTAAAATATTATAATTTTATTCTATAGATTAATTTGAAGAGAAGATCAACTAAGTTATGTATATATAACCCGAGTTATGTTTAAGGTATAAAAATAAGTTAAGGAATTGAAGATATTAGGATATCATTTTGCGTGTTAAATCTCAAAAAGGATATCCCAACCGTGATAGATTACGATACTTTGTTCGTCTTTTTCGATGATTTTTGTCGGGGCTTTGAGCCTTGGTATTAAGCTCAGCTCCTTTCCGCTTTATAGATATCTTCCATAGAATCAATTCCCACTTGATGGGCTTTAAGGAGCATATTAAAAAGATGACTCAGCAGCATTAAATCATTTGATTGTGATGCTAAATTCTTTTTAAATTCTTCCAAAGGTTAGGCACTAAAAAAACTAAGATCTGTGATAGTGTTTTCAGTAAAGGCAACAGGTAAAGTGATGCCACTTTTGATGTCACATTCTAACGCTATATTCAATATTTTTTGTCTTCGATAAAAGCTTCCATGTCTTCTTTAAAAAAATCATGGTAATGAGAGGAAATAAGTTTGATCATCTTGATACTTCTTTAGGGTTATAAGATAAACATACGTAACTTGCCCTTTCATTGACGACTTTATTTTGTTTTATTGTCGATTGCCCCATATCTCGATAGATTTTACGAATTTATAACTTAAAATTACATTTTTTCATAAAGCCGTGACACAAGTCAATTTTAATTAAAACATTCAGATCCAATGAAACGTTATATCCAAGACAAATAAAAACATTTTAATATTGACTCTTTGTTACAAAATAAATATTCCTATTATTAACCCGAGTTGCGTTTAAGGATTCAAATTAAGGATGCTTTCTAATGATGGCTTATCATCTCTGAGTTGGTAATTGATCAATCCGGCCATCAGATG
>JBPBPI010000053.1:0-2954 GCA_050954885.1 Janthinobacterium lividum
ACGGTTTTGCGACCTGGCATTTTCTTCACACTTGCAGTATCAACTATTGTCGTATGCATTCGGATTTCTCATGACATCTCTACAGGTAGGCGACGCGCACAAGTCGCGAGAACAGTCCTAGACATGCAATTGGACTTGTAAGATCTCCATTCTCCTATGAGGTTCCCTGGGATGTATTCCGGAATCAAAACCCTCCCAAAAACGCCTTCCATGACCGACCCCAATCTCATTATTGATAGCTCTCCATGTTCGCCTATGCTGCTCCTTTGCCAACGACGGGGCAGACTGCTCCTTCTGGCGCAGTCTCAATCGTAGGATGCTCATGGACTTTACCCTTGTGATGTCCTGGTATCATGTCAGCAGAAGCTCGTTATGCAAAGAGAGCGAACATACCAAGAGTGGCCTTGGTGACTGGGCAGATATCACCATCCTTGTTGTTGATCATGGAAGGGTGGTCAGGGGGCAGAATAGTGCTTGCGGAACCGACAACAGGGCAGAGTGCTTCATCCAGAGCTTGCTCTTCGGGTTGCTTTACGGACTTCTTGAGAGCAGGGCATGCCGACGCATCGGAAAGGTTTTGCGAGGTAGCGCCGGGAATACCAGGGTGTCGAGAGAGGTTCTTGTGGTGGTCGGTGGAAGCGCCGACGACAGGGCAGACAAGACCCGGCTCGTCCATGTTGAACTCCGGGTGGGATGGAGGGAGAACAGTGTTGGTGGTACCAATCACGGGGCAGACATTTGCGGAGGCCATGTTGAAGTTTCTGGTGATTTGTCCAAGTACGAGAGTGCGTCGGAGAAGATTCGAGGAGTGTAGAAACACGGTGAACACAATGGGGATGATCGAGGGGCTATTCGCGGCGTAAGATATACTTAGCATAAACGTTCGTGACTACCCCGCGATCGAAATCGACCAATCAGAAGCATTGTATTACCCACCATATCAACAGTATATATTCGAGGTCCGCATAGGTACTATACCTCGGCCATATATCAGGCATTGATAGAGGGACGGAAATACATTAGGATGTTGACGATGCGTAGTCTGTAGGAGGACCGTGGCAGCACCAAATAATCAAGCATTTCAAGGGACGTGATCCGCTTCTTGTTCCTGTCGATCGCGTGAACCGCAAGCCGAAATCGAACGTTCCTCTCGAAGCGCAAGCAGAGACAAGACAAGGTTGATCATATATGCAATGTCGATACTTGGAGTGTCTACCTGTAGTCCATTGCTCCGTATTCGATCTACCTTCGGCTTCTGATGAAGTTTTGGTGACTTTAGAGAAAGTGCTTAACGCGATGACGCGCTAAGGCGATGTTGCTGTCGCGACCAATGATCCACACAGAGGTCTATGCTTGGATTATCTTCGACCTCGACCATGGCCTGCGCATGCGCTGCTCTGCTGCACAGAATTCAGAATACTAAAGATATTCATCTTCGCAAGGCAATCGAATCAGATATCCAAAAATTCAACCAGGAAGTGACGTGGTCGTTCAATCTCGAGATCTACGGGCAGATCTGCAAAAAGCAGGAGGCTTGCATATTGTGAGGTGGTTGGGAGAGGCTGGAGAAAGAACCATTGACAGCTAAGCACATCTCGACATTTTATGCACAACTATCTTGCAATTTTACACATCTTGATCTCTTCCTCCTCCATCCATTCGTTATTGTGATATACGTTGCAAGCAAAACGTTCGCTCGTTGACAAAATCCGTTTACAGTTTCGCAACCGCTACAGATTCTCCCCACACGATTAGCATCGACTGCGGGGTGCAGAGCATCAGCATAATCACACCGACTTTCAAATAATCACATTCCTCGCGTCGAGTTTCAGAAAGGCGCGGAATGCGCTTCGACTTTTCGACAATGCCGCAAGCAATGCTACAACTACTCACTGTTCTCCTCACATCAACCACAGTCTCGGCGAATCCGCTCGGTCAGCACCTTCAAGGCCTCAGCTTCAATCAATTGTTCGGCAGATCGACATGTGCAGTGCCTTGTGGATGGTCAGGCCAGCTTTGCTGTAGTGCAGGTCAAGCATGTTACACAGACGCTAGCAACCAAGCACAATGTAGCAGCACGGCATGGGCAGCGGCATCAACCTCCGCAGCTGCAGGAGGTTATTGGAGCATGTATACCACCACATACGTCCAGACCGACCTCGAAACAATCACAAGCGTCGCGAGCTCATATATTGGCGCTGCTGCGACCACAGCCTGGGTAGCAGCTACCACCACGGCCGCACCCACCTGCAATTACAACGATAATGAAAGCTCTTGTGGATCAATCTGTTGTGCCAGTGGTCAATACTGCGTCGTTTCAGGTCAATGTGCAGCTGCTGATTCTGGCGAATCGAGCGAGGCAGTCTCTTACACAACTTACATGACCACCATCTCTGGCAGCACTGTACCATATTCAGCACCTCTACGACCGACGAGTAGCACTCTGGTCGTGCAGACAGCTACGGCCAGCCCAACAACCACAGAAGCTTTCCTCGCACCAGTTGCCACGGGAGCAAACATCACCCTCACACCGACTCAAGCCGAATCCTCACATGGTCTTTCTGGAGGCGCCATCGCAGGTATCGTCATCGGTGTCCTTCTCGGTCTCGCCCTTCTCTTCCTCATCTGCTTCTACTGCTGCATAAAAGGACTCCTCGATGGCCTGCTAGCCTTGCTCGGCTTGCGCAGCAAGAAACGACGAACGACCGAGACCGAATACGTAGAAGAATATCACCGACACTCGGATGGACGCGGAGGTGGTAGAACATGGTACGGCTCAAAGCCAGGACGGGTCGAAAGGCGAGAGGAGAAGAAGAGTGGTGGATTTAGCAATCTCCTAGGTGTTGGTGCCGGATTGGCTGGTCTCGCTGCCGTGCTCGGATTGAAGAGACGGCACGACCGAAAGAATAGCGAAAAGTACAGCGACTATTCGAGCAGCTATGGAAGCTACTATA
>JBPBPI010000054.1:0-2623 GCA_050954885.1 Janthinobacterium lividum
GCAGGTTCCAGTGGGAACTGACTTCCAAACTTCAGCCTTGACTGCCCAGGACTTTCCAACACAAACTCTCGTTCACCTCTACGACCCCACCTTTTCCTCACTCCACGTCATCCGACACTTGTTCATCAAGCGATCAACTGTCTGTGAAGCCTTTCAGCGGCCAGTCGGTCGACGACATCACAGCTGCGGAGCGTGTGAAATAAAATGTCAACCGTCGCTAGCCGTGTGACACGCTATCGGATAAACAATGACGGCCAATCTCAGGAGATAACCGACGATGTGCGAGATCTGACGATCATCAGACGTGACACCGACAATAATGGCAGAGAGCGTAGCGATATCAAGACCACGGTCATTGAGCGCATGTCAACACCTAGAGGATACGATATCGACAGAGCATATGACTATGCCACCTCTACGAAACCTGCCGGCTACGAACTGGACCGGATCGTGCGCACGGTGGAATATATGGGCGGCCCTATCATTTATCGACAGGAGCCAATCATCATCGAACGCCCTGTATATATCCGAGGGCCTGATCCCCGCTATGATGCATACTACGACCGCGAACATGTCGGCGCTCGCATCCGGCGCGACGTCGATGATTACGTTCACGAGAAAGCCGACAAGGTCATGTCGAAAGTAGATGGCGTTCTCGTTCCTGAACAGGAGTATCGCCGTGAGAGAGAAAGAGAGAGGGATGTTGCACCAAACGATTCGGCATCACAGCACGGAAGAGATTACGAGGACGAGTCATATTATCGACGAGAACGAATTGTCGAAACCGATGATCGCGGCGAGTCTCCACATCACAAGAGACATCTCGCAGAAGGTGCACTCGCCGGCTTAGGTGTTGCCGAACTCATCAGGCATCATAAGAAAAGGCAAGGTGAAGACACTGGCCATCGTGGACGAAGGGCGATCGGATCAGCTGCGCTTGGTGCCGTCGGTGCCGAGGTCATCAGTCGTGCAAGAAGTCGCGCGAGAAGCATGCGACGGTCTCGATCGAGGTCATCGGACGGCGGTCGTGTGGAGAAGCGGGGGAGGGACAGAAGTCGTAGCAAATCACGGGTCCGGCAGATTGCGACAGTTGCCGGTGTTGCTGGTGTTGCTGCGCTCGCCGGCTTTGCGCTGCGGAACAGGAACAACAACAGGAAGGAGGCGATACTGGTGGAGAGACAGAGCAGATCGCGACATCGTCGAGGATCTGCGGATAGTTTCGATGAGGTCCGCGCTCGTAGTGAAGACCCGCCCGCGGAGAAGAACCACGGCAACCGAATCGCGCAAGCTGGTCTTGCCTCCGCTGCAGCAGCCGGTCTCTGGCAGCGCCTGCGCAGCCGTTCCCGGGCCAAGAAGGGCATCAAGGAACGCTCTCGTAGCAGACTACGTACTGGTGTTCCGATTGCTGCGGCTGGGCTTGGTGGTGCAGCTGTAGCCGGGTTATATCAACGACAGATGGCCAAGAAACAAGCAAAGCGACAGCAGGAAGAAGCAGATGCAATGGCGCTGGATGATAACCGAGAACGCAGTATGAGCCGGGACAGGTCGAGATCCATGTCGTACTCGGATGATCACGGCTACCGCCGGTCATCGCCCGATGGTGCCCTCATCGAATATGGTGGAGATCCAATTTACTCTGATCGTCGAGCCGAATATCATCAGCATCATCATCGCCGTCGACGTGGAAGCAGCTCAAGCGAGGACAGTCCGGATCGTCGCCGTGGCAGTAGTGACAATCGAAGTCGCAGCCGTAGTCGGACCCGCGGTCTTGCAGAGGCAGCGGCCGCGGCCGGTGTCGCAGGCGTCGCAGCTCATCAGTACACGAAAAACAAAGAGCGAAAGAGAGCCGAAAGGGAACGCAGGCGTAAGTCTTGCAGGCCGATTGAACATGCTCTGTGATCACTAACTTGTGATAAAGGTCGCGAAGAGGAAGAAGCCTATGCTCGTGATCAAGCTCCCTACTCACCACCCCCGATGGGTCCCAACGCCAATTTTCAGGGCCAGCAAGATTACTACCCCCAGTCAAACAGCTTCCCACCTCCGCCGGGTGGTGATTTCCCACCTACCGACTATCCTCCATACAATCCGGCAGACTATCACCCACAAGCAGCCGGCGTTCCCCGTCAAGCAGGTCCTCCCCCCGAGCAGCAGTACAGTCAATACGCGCCGGCCGACACCTATGCAGGCGATATGCGCTTCGATCCTCCGCCCACGCATGAGCAGAATTACGATCCCAGGAACCGTGGTCCACAAAATGTGAGTGCCGATCCTGGTTCCAGCACTGCAGAAGACGGTGCGTCTTTTCCCAGTCGTTCTGGATTAAGAGGACAGTCCTATGACATGAGCATGATTGGCTGACTTTCTGTCCTTTGCAGTAGCCGATGGTATGAGAACACCACGCGGGAAGTCGGTCGCCTTTGACGTTCCCGGTTCTGAGGCTTCACGCTCGCATGGTAGCCACTCCAACTCAACAACCAGAGCTACACGTGACTCGCGCGACTCTCGCGACCTGGACAACTCATCCGCGGACGAAGATCGACGGCGTAGACGACGTCGCCGCAATAGACAGGCTCACTATGACGACGATGACGAGACACCTTATGACGCCAGAGGCGATAATGAT
>JBPBPI010000055.1:0-2984 GCA_050954885.1 Janthinobacterium lividum
ACTCGGGGCGAGGATACGGCTCGCCTGGCAGACTTGAGCGTTTCCGCTTCATAGCTCGCTTCTTCTCACCTGGTGGAAACGGCTTCTCGAGCTCTCGGTAGATGAGGAAGTTCCCAAGGATGCGACTGGGACTCCAGGCGACGCCATCGGTCCACCTCTTGATTCCCGACGCATTCTCCTCATAAATGAAGATGCTCCCGCTCTTGATGAGCGAGCTTCGTTCTCTGTCGTGAGGTCTCCGCGGCACGTGGTGGAGCTTACCACTCAGGCATGCTTCAAAGAGCATCAAGCCATCCATGCTGTTGTGAACAAAGCCATGGAAGGTAGGCACCAGCGGGCCTGCTCCGCCGCCGGAGCTCATTGCGTAACCTTCAACTTGATCCCGGAATGATCGAAATTAGCGACCAGGAGCGCACGCGATCTGTTGTTGGAAGCTAATGTACACCAAAGCGATGAGTGAATGGTGGGTGCAAGGTTGCGTAAGAATGATTATTTTGTTGGTTGAGCGTGGGGTGCGGTCTGTGGCGACGGCGCGTGTCGGATCGCTTGCACGCGGATCTGGTCACCAGGGGTATGGATGGAGGAATAGGTGAATGGGATGACCAGAGTCTGCGAGAGTGGCGCGTGTGGATGGTATGCGTGCTCAAGCTCGTCTCTGCGATGGAAGCGCGTGTGTCGAAGGTTCAAAGTATGCTTGCATCTGCCGAGAGTTTGAAAGTCAATTTGGGAAATCAAGGTTGCAGGCGGACAGGAAAGTGCGGATGGCAGAGATTTGAAGGTTCCGGGGGATGAAGTGGCTTGCGAATGGAGGAGCAACGCGGCGCTTGCCGGTGCGAAGTCATCAATATTGCGAGTGGGAGAGGCAATAGCGGAAGGGGGGGGAGCACGGAGGGTGGAGTGTGGGCATGTCGTCCCCACCGTGGCCCAGTAGTCCAAATGGGAGGAAGAGCTAGCACACGTACCAGCGAGTCGACTGACGGGCGGACTTGGTGAGATGAGAGGCGGCGATACCCCGTCCCCACCAGGAACCGCTGGTGTCTGCGCTGCCCTGGTCCTGCGCCCGCCGGCAAGTGCAGGTCGAGCCCGAATCGTGGGAGACTGGAGAAGCTTTTGCGATGCAGCTGGCCCGGGCTAGCGCACGATGGGACCAACGCGCACAGGGCGCGCAAATGGAGGTGTTGTTGAGAGGCAGACGCTCTCGGTCTCAGGGTCCTGGGAGCGAGGGCTGGCGGGCACCGGAAGGCGAAGGGAGGTCGACGAGGATGTCGACCTGTTCCTTATGGCACAGAGCAAGGACCAGAGCAGATCGGTGCAGAGTCAGTCCCGGCGGATTGCCGGCCGTCTGCGGCCTGCAGATCACTCCGGTAGTATGACAATTGTCAGAAGAGCCTGGACGGCGGTTCAACTAATAGTATTGAGACCTGCAAACACGACGCCTCGGGCCGATCTGCTGCCAGTAGGGGGGTGGGAAGTGGGAGACTACAGCTACAGGAGTACAGCTCGACCACGCTCGGCTGCACCGCTGGGTGGGAGACTAGGAGCGTTCTGGACAGTCTGGCGCGAGTCGCAACCCATTGATTAGAAGCGCAGATGCGCTGCAGAACGCGCGCTGTTCCTTGGTTTCGGCAGCCCGCAAGTCAAAGCCGATGTCTGGGGTTCGTGGTTGCCGGTACTGCTTTCTCGATGGGTAACATCGAATAGCAGCTCTGGCCCGTGCAAGGTCTACCAAAGCGGACGACGTCGAAAGCACTTTCAGCCGACTTGGGACGGCAGCTGGGCATGCTGTCACAAGGGAACGATGCTCCAGCTCGAGGCTTTACACGTAGGCTCACTCATGTCTCTTCAGGCCCGGGATTTTCCTCTCCCGATCATGACCACCACGCCCATCCCTCCAAAGAGACGGGAGCTCGGCGACGCTCTCGGCCAGTGAAGCGGGCTGCACTTCATCGGCGTCATTTGGCTAGTGCGTACTGTCGCTCGACCATTGCGGAAAGCGCAAAAGCAGCCTGTGCACGACGAGTAGAACGCACTCGAATTTCATCGCCGCCAGCACGGTCTGCCCATGACTAGCAACAAGAGATCCGCGCGCGGCCACGACGCCGGCACTCTCCTCGCCGGCTCGGCCAACGACCAGGGATGGAAGCCCTAGAGAGCAGAGACCTCTCTCTCCACCCATGTTTACCAATCCGGACGTTGCGCGCGGACCCAGCTGCTAGTAGACCAAAGATCGATTCACTTGATGAGATTCACGAATCCTTGATGCGGCACCGGCTTCCTATCCAGTAGCGCCGGTACGATACCTTGGCAACAGTCTTGGGCATGGTGCTACGAATTTGCAAAGTGCATCCGAATCACTCCTGCTCTTAATCCCGTTTTCGGCCACACGTCGAACTCATGTATGCGTGCAAAGGGAAGCCGTCCGTCCGCGACGATTTCGGTCTGCGACGTGAGGGGGTCGGGTCCAGATGCACATGCAGCCAGCGCGACCAAGATTTGCGGGCACCACGGCTTGTGCCGATCAAACTGCAAATGAGGCAAAGTCCCTCGACGTCAGGCCAGGGATCGAGACCAATGACAGACAACTGGCAGACTGGTGCTCCGAGGAACACTCACGGGATTTATTCTTGTCGTGGCCGTTTGGCAAATTGACACTACTGCGCTCCATATCCACTTACAAGCAATTTCGCGCAAACATGACACAAGACTTCTGGAAGCCGATGTGCCGCAGAGAGATCAGCGTTGCACGTCGTCCAATCTCTCCATCACCATCCACCGCATCCAGAACTGTACCCAGTGTCTTCCTAGCCTCCGTGCCTCCCTGGAGAGAGCCGATCACGCACTGCACCCAAACGCCACGCTCCAATCGTCCAATTGAACCACGCACCAGATGATGGTACGCTTCGCATGCTGCCACCATAGTGTGCGGGATGTGTCCACCCACACAGCGCTCGGCAACAAGACTCCGCGGAGCCCGACAGACCCGC
>JBPBPI010000056.1:0-7489 GCA_050954885.1 Janthinobacterium lividum
CCGCAGCCGATCAAACAGGTGCTCGCGTTCTCGCAGGACGATATCGCAGAAGCATTGCGTGGAACGGCTGGAGAGAAAGTGGTATTGACCCACATCCAGAAGAACCGCGGTGCCATTAAAAGCGTGCTAGGGTAACAGCGAATGACGACTACAGATGTCGTCCTAACCTGGACGTGGGGTCCAAGTTGGGACAGTCCCGTGACTGAAACGCTTGAGTGGCGCACGCTTATCTCGAAAACTCTGTCAGGTGCCGAGCAGCGCATCGCAACCCGGCAGTATCCGCGTCGCACCTACGAGTTCACGGTTATTGAGTGGCAAGCCGAGCGCGCCAAGATCGAGATGTTCCTGCGCTTGTTCGGCGCATATAACTTCTACGTTCCAATGTGGGCCGACGCAGCGCCGCTGCTTGAGGTCAACTACGGCCAGGATCTTCTCGCGGTCGACTGGCGTGGAATGAACTTCTATTCGACGCAAGGCAGTCAGCTCGGCTTGCTTATCGTGTGGGCCAATTCCGCGTCCTATGAGATCCTTGAGATCGTCAGCATTGATGACGACGGGATCACGGTAGACGCGGGCGGCAGCACATGGCCGATTGGCACGCTTGTCATGCCGCTCCAGCTCATGCGGTTCGCGGATACGCCGTCGCAGACTTTGGTCTCTGCGGTTGTTTCTTCGGGCACGTTCAGTTTCGTTTCGGCCGAGGCGGCGTTCATCAGCACGCAAACGATCTTCAGCTCGTATCAGGCGCTTCTTACGGGCGGTCTGACTTTTGATAATCTGCCAGTCTACAACGTGGCGCCGAACGACCTGGACGGTCCGCAGAACACCTATGACCGCGATACCGTTGAGTTGGACAGCAACACCGGGCTCGACCGCATCATCGATGTGTCTGGCAACAGCTATCGTCATCAGAACTACACGGCATTCATAACGAGTCCGCTGCTGCTTGGCGGCTTGCGCTACCTGCTATACAACACGCTTCGCGGGCGGCAAGGCGCGATCTGGATGCCGACGTTCGCGGCAGACTTCATCATCGCCGCAGACATGATCAATCAATACCTGAACGTTTACGATACGAAATATACAAGCTACGCGTCGCTTGGCGGGCCGATGCTTGGCATGCAGCACATCCGGATCGTGGCGACGGGCGGTCGAGTATTCTACTTCAAGATCCTGTCGTCATACCAGGGCGGCAACCTTGGCACCGGCTACGAAGTTCTCGTGCTCAACCAGGGCTTGGTCATACCCATGACCGAAGTCGTGATGATCAGCCTTGTTTCGATGATGCGGCTTGACCAGGACGCTACGTCGATTGTTCATCAAATGCCGGGCGGCGGCATGGCGCTCGCGCAGATGAACTTCGTGGACGTTCTTGCGAACATCTTGGGGGCTGGTTGATGTCTGATTTTCTCACGCTCGAAAGCTCTATCGATCTTGCGCAACCGATCTGGTTGTATGAGTTCCAACAAGGTGGAACTTACTTTCGATATGCGGCGACGATGAATGATTACACCGTGGATGGCGTAGTGTATTCGGCGATCCCTATTAAGGACGGCGGCTTTACCTATTCTGGTGATCCGAAGACGGACACCATGACGATAACCGTTCCGGCCGACTCGGCAATCGCGCGCCTCTACGAAGTGATTCCTCCGACGCAAGCCGTCATCGTGCGCTGTCGTAAGACGCACGTTGGCTTGTCCGCGTCCGTAATTATGTGGGAGGGCGCCATCCTCCAATACACGCGGACAACCGATCTGGCCGGGGAGATCCAGTGTGAGCCGTTGACTGCGGCGTTCGGCCGCACGGGCATCCATTCCACGTGGGATCTTCAGTGCAAGCATCCGCTATACGGCCCGAAGTGCAAGGTGAACAAAGCGTTGTTCGCTCTTGGCATTGTCGTAAGCGGCAGCAACGGCGACGCTATCACCGCTGACGCGCTCGGCTATTACGCAAACGGCTGGTGGACGGAAGGCTATATCGAGTGGGAAACCGGCCCGTCCACCTATGAACGTCGCGC
Source organism: Janthinobacterium lividum (assembly GCA_050954885.1). Lineage (GTDB taxonomy): Bacteria > Pseudomonadota > Alphaproteobacteria > Caedimonadales > Caedimonadaceae > JBPBPI01. The sequence goes on from JBPBPI010000056.1 coordinate 2,018, forward strand.
GATCACCGGCCACTACGGCACCGCCATAAACCTGTTGAGCCATACCTATCCGCTCCAGATCGGCATGGCCGCGACCGCTTATCCTGGTTGTGCGCGAAACCCTACCATCTGCCAATCGAAGTTCAACAACTACCCAAACTACGGCGGTTTCCCGTTGATGCCGGGACGAAGCCCGTTTGATGGTTCGCCAGTCTTCTAGGAGATTGCTATGTTTTTCGTGTGGGCCATCGCGGCGCTAATCGTTTCCGCGATCATCAGTTACGCCACGCAACCGCGTGCGACCGTCCCGACGCCAAACACTATTGGCGATTTCAAGTTGCCGGTTCCGGACCAGGGAACTCCTATCGTTGTCGTCTTCGGTGACGTTTGGATCGACGATTGGTCGGTGTTGTGGTATGGCAACTTGCGGAACGTCGCAATCAAAGCAGGCAGCGGTGGCAAGAAATGAGCGAAGTCATCGTTTGGCAGCGGCATCTTCGGTCGCTCAAGCTGTGCGCGGGCGGTTCTCGAAACTGGTTCGCAGCGTATAAGCTCGACTGGCGCAAGTTCCTGGCCGAAGGCATTTCGTCTGTTGAGCTTGAGAAGTTGAATGATCCCTTCGCCGAGCAAGCCATCGCCGCAGCCAGAAAGGAACAAGGCTAATGGGCAGCGGCGGCGGCGGCAAAGGCGGTTCAGCTAATCAGGTCACTGGCTATAAGTATTACATGAGCGTTCACATGGGCGTCTGTTACGGCCCGGTGAACGCCCTGGTCGAGACACGAGTCGGCGACCGTGAAGTCTGGCCGTATCCAGAAGTCGTCAACACCGATGGCACGGTGGGCACCACCGGTCAGCCGGTGACAAACGTCGACGACGGCACGCCCAACGAGCAAGAGCCCACGAACGACACCGGCATAACCTCCAGCCAGACGATCAACATCGTGGCCGATAACGTGTTCGGCGGCGATTCGTCGGAAGGCGGCATCAACGGGCAGCTCGCGGTCATGATGGGCGCCGCAACAGAAACGCCACCGTCATGGGTGCTGGCGAAGTTCGGAAGCCTTGTGCCGGCGTTCCGCAACGTGCTCACGCTGTTCTTCGATGGGTTGGTCTGTCAGAACAATCCATATCCGAAAACCTGGAAGCATCGCGTGCGGCGCACCACGGCTGGCTGGGACATGGACAACTGCTGGTATCCGTTCAAGGCAACCATTGTCCAGATCATGCGCGGCGACCAGGAGGTTCACACCATGAACCCGGCGCACATTCTATACGAGTGCGCGACGAACCCGGATTGGGGACGCGGCTTCGACCGAAGCCTCATGGACAACGATGCGTTCGAGTATTGCGCAGACACGCTCTACACGGAGAACTTCGGGCTGAACCTGAAGTATGACGGCTCGACACCGCTCGACGCGTTCATTCAAACCGTGGTCGATCACATCTCTGGTGCGATCTTCCAGGACCGGCGAACCGGTCTGATCACCATGCGGCTCGCGCGGTTCGACTACGACGTGACGACGTTGCCGACCTACAGCTACGGCAACGGACTGATCTCCGTCCAGACGGATGCCGTGGGCACTGCGTCAACCGTGCCGGGCGAAGTTGTGGTGAAATACCACGATCAGGTCTACGACATGGACGCCACGGTCCGCGCGCACAATCTGGCGGTGCTCCAGACGCAAGGCGGCACTTCGTCGGTCACTACGACCTATGAAGGCGTCACCCAACCGGAGATGGCCTACTCGCTCGCGGTGCGCGACCTGAAGTTCCAGGGCGCCAGCTTGCGCAAGCTCGTGCTGAAGATGGACCGTCGCATGTTTTCGGCGGCGCCGTTCGATGTGTTCATTATCAGCATTCCCGAACGCAGCATCGCAAGCATGGTCGTTCGTGTCGGCAAAGTCGAAGACGGCTCCAACGAAGACGGCTCGATCACCGTCAGCGTTGCGGAAGACGTGTTCGGCATGTCCTACACGGCCTTCGTGCAGAACCAGCTTACGATGTGGATTCCGCCCGACCGCTCGGCCAAGGTGCCGGCCGCGCAGGATGTGCTGGAAATGCCGTTCTGCACCCTGGTCGAAACGCTCGGCAAGCAAACGGCTGTCGATGTGGAATCCTCGTGTCGTGTTCTAGTGCTCATGGCGCGGCCGTCTTTCCTGTCTCTGTCCGGCGATATCTATTCGCACATCCAAGGTGAAACGGACTTCACATATCGAGGGCAGACGGACTTTACGCCGGTCGGCAAGACACTCACGAACCTTGGCGCGTATGACACGGAAGTTCTGCTTGGCTCGGAGATCGATCTGTATCGCGTTATTCCCGGCAAGGCGGCGCTGCTTGGTGGGTATGCAGACGGCGGTATTGGCGAGATCGTGCAAATCGTGGCGGTCAACGAGATCACCAACATTGTCACGCTGCTGCGCGGCTGCGGCGACACGTATCCGCAAGTCTGGCCGCTTGGGACCTTGCTTTGGTTCTACGCGGACTTCGCCAACTCCGACTTCCGCGACTACGAAGAGAACGAGCTTTGCTATCTGAAGTTCTGCACACGCACATCGTCGGAAGTCGTCAGTGTCGATGACGTGTCGCAGATGGGCATCACGCTCCAGAAGCGCGCGTTTCGTCCGTACCCGCCTGCCGCCCTGGCTATCAACTCCACGGCGTTCCAATACATGCAGGGCGCGAACTTGCACGGTGGCGCAGACGGCGTGATGGCCTACTTCACATGGGCGCATCGCAACCGGCTGCTGCAACAGGATAAGCTGATCGCGTATAACGATTCTACGTCGGTCACGCCCGAAGACGGAACGACTTACATCATCAGCGTCTTCAAGAGCGATGGCGTAACGCTGCTTCGCACCACGAACGTCGGGCTCACGAACATTTGGGCTTATACCGTCGCGATGTATCAGGCTGACGGCGCAGTCGGCACGACGGTATTCTCGGTCTATTCGATGCGAGATGGCTACAACTGTTTCGAGATCCCTCTCATCACTCTCAACTTCTCCTGACGGGAACGAAGACAATGGCACAGAAGACAGGCGTCAATCTCGGTCTCGCCTATGGGTGGAACGCGCGTGACACCGGCCAGCTCGACGGGCTCAACCTGTCACTGCGCATGCTCGATCTGCTGGTGAACACCCGCATCGATGTTCTCGGTGCGCTCGCGCCGCCGACGCCTGCGACCAATGGCTATCGCTGCATCGTCGCGCCAGTGCCGGACGCGACACAAGCCTTCAACGGCAACGGCAACAATCTTGCCGTGTTCGAGGATAACGCATGGCTGTTCTACACCCCGTCGTCGGGCGGTGCTACGCCACGGGTCTACGTGTCTGCCGAAAAGGCGTTCTACTTTTGGGACGGCTCTTCCTGGACGGCCGAAACGAACGCCAATCCTGGCTATACGATCACTGCCGACACCGTGAAGAGTCTTCAGGACTCCGTTGCAACGGCAGTGAAGAACGCGGGCGATGCGCTGTCGGGCGCCGTTGCCGACCTCACCAAGACCATGAACGCGGCCGACACTGACGCTGCCGCGCGACTCGTGGTCCTGGAGAACACCGTCAAGGCGCAGGAAACGCTCCTGGCCGCGCTACAGGTTCTTAGCGGCCAGATCGACACGCTGCACAGCAACGTGTCGGCGTTGACGGCGCTCGGCAGCAAGACCACCGTGATCTCCTACGATGACACAACCATCAAGGCGCAGCTCGGCGATATGTCGGCGCGCATGAAGACCCTGGCCGATACGGCGTCGAGTGCGGCCACTGCGGCGGCAACGGCCGAAGCCAGCGCGACGACGGCAGCAGCGTCGAAAGCGGTTGTCTACGATGACACCGACCTGAAACAGCAGATCGATACGCTGTCCACGCGTATAGCGGCAGTAACGACTGCCGCCGCCACGGCGACCGCAACGGCTGCTTCGGCGGTTACGACGGTCACGGAAGATCCGGCCTTGGAGATCTTGCCGCTGCGGCAGGTTGTGACATTCCAGGCGCCCGTCAGCAATCAAATGCTCATGAAGCCGCGACTGCACGACGCCGATCTCGACTACATGAACGGCTACCTCATGATCACCTTCGCGCGCACGCCGAAGTCGCCGACCTATCTCGTTCGCGCGGCCACCATCACCACGGCGCCAGCGAAGGCGGATTTTGGTGTAATGGTTATTGGTGCAGACCAAACAGCGACGCTTCTCGGCGCGCAGATGGTGGCGGCGCTCAAGACAGCTTCCGGGAAGAACGTTACAGCCATCGGCACCACGCAGCTCGCCAGCACGGACATCAGCCAGATCTCGCTGGGTGAAGCTCGCCCTGGTGGCACCATGGTCGGCCTTACGACAATGGCGGGCGTGGCAAGCGGCTCGGAAGATTCTGGCTACCTGTCACTCAAGGACGCGGCAGCAGGCGGCGCCGGCACGCGGCAGGCGGTCAATCCGTTCTTGAATGACTCAGGACAATTTGATTTTGGCTTCTATTTGACGCGTTTCAAACTCGTGTCACCGGATGTCGTGGTGCTGTCGCTCGACAACCAGGGAACAGATTCGGGCTTCAACGCGGCGCTGACGACGGTGTTGTCTGGAATCCGGAAGTCACTTCCGAATGCGATCATCATTCTCGCCACGCACTATGAGCCGACCTCCTGGCCGAATGTTGGTGCGCAGATCGTGTTCGATCTTGACGGCGTTGTGCAGGGAATGAAGGACGCGAAGGTTTCTGTCTTCGCCGGCCATGCGGTGGTCAATCGTTTCGAAGCATTCATTGACGTGAGCCAGTCGAGCGGGCAGGCGGTGAAGGTCACGGACAGCAACAACTACACGAAGGACGGCGCAGCGTTGTATGGCGGCTCGCTCGCCAGCCACGTTCTTGCAGTCTTGGCAAGCAATACTTGATCGTTTCGTAAGAAACGTGTAACAAATAGCGAACTGAGGGGCACGCTCTTGCATTATCAAAATCGCCCGACTATCGCGCTGGCAATGCAGGGCGGCTTCGTTGCGCTCCATTGGTGGTGGGTTTTCGTTCTGGCAAGTCCAGGAAAGCTCATCGTTCCTGGTGGGCAGTATGCAGCTTTTGCCGTTATTGGTAACGATGTTTATTGGTTGTGGCGGGCCGTCATTGTTGCGATGGTCGCCACCGTTTCGATGTTGCCGGTGTGGCGGCGCGGACCGCTGATCGCCATGTCAACTATTCAAGTTGTCTGGCTTTGCCTTTTGTCCGTTCTGTATTTCCGAGTCTACCCATACACGACTGGTCCCGGTGCGTATCTCGTTATGAGCTGGTTCGCTGTCATCATCGCCGTGGTTTGCTGGAGACACAAGAATGCCGGACGAGGACGCGCTACTTAACCGGCCCGTGCTCCACCTGGACCTTGCGTCAGCAGGCATCGACATCTGCACGTCGCAACGTCAGTGGGCACACCGGAGCAAGATTGAAAAGCAGAACGAACTTCTGGATCGGACCGAAAAGGAGCGTCCGCAGCAGGAGAGGCGTAACGAGT
>JBPBPI010000057.1:0-2526 GCA_050954885.1 Janthinobacterium lividum
AAGGACATTATCATATGTAGCCGGGCGAGGCGGCGGTAACTGCGGGATTGGCCGTTATCGGACATTCCGCTTTCGGGTAGGATTTGGACAAGCGGACATTGGTATCGTCATACTGACGGGCTGGTTCGGCCCCCTCCACCTGTGTGGCAGGTTGCGATAGCAACCGCTGCTTCCGATCCTCAGCAGTCTTTAAGTTTCTGAACCCTGCGAAGAAGCATTGCCGTCCCTTTTTCGAATTCTTTAACGGGACCTTGGGTTGCGTTGTGTCGGAGCCGGCTGCGGGAGCGGGCGAGGTTGAGGCAGCGAGGGCGAGACTCGAAAACCGCTCTTGATCGCGTGGGCTAGGGCGAGGCCACCGGACTCGCTTGGACTGGAGGTAACGAAGCTGAGGGACGGCAACAACTCGCAAGCCTGCCCGACTGCATCAGTCACCTGGGATAGGCGAAGCCGTAACCCATAGGGCGAAGCGTCATAGCCTAGGGCAGTCGCCAGGACAGCGATGAGCTCGTGGCACGGCTCGCCGTTATCAATTAGAGGAATCTTGTTTGGTAAGGGGAAGCACCATACATTCCGTTCATGCAAATGGTTGGCCACGACGCCGAGTGGCACGGCAAGCGGCGGCGGTGGAGACTGTTCAGGTGTCGGCCGACGCAAGACTGCATATAAACACCACGGCCCGTCTACCTTACCCATTGCTGCCAGCTTAAACTGCGTCCGCAACAGCGATTCGAGTTGATACCGTGGCAGACCAGCTGGATACTTAGTTAGTGCTGCGGCAATCTTTTCCGGTCGGGAAGCGCGATTGTCTTTGAAGTGGTCGAGGACAGCTTCCTTTAGGCAGAGGCGGAACCAGTGGCTGTTGAGGGCCGACCGAATCTCCTCCTTCGTTAATTTGCCGCGTTGCCCGGTCTTGTGATTAACCGAGAAGTATTCTATCTCTTCCTTGCCGCTGGAGGCGAGTTTGGCCTGTAGCAAGACCAGCCGAACCTCGGTATCTTCATTGTTATCGCCTGATGGATTGCAAAGGAGGCCGAAATCCACACCAGTGTTCGCCTCTTGGCGTTTCTCTTGGTGCGCCCAGCGGATGTCCGGCAGCGTAAATTCGGCACCGGATGCGGCTGCTTCCGCCGCGAATATGCGCCCGTACCAACCGATTTGGCTAGCAAGATGTCCCATCAGGCTTGCCGTCTGATGCTCCTCGCCAAACCCAGCGCGGCCTGAGGTCCAAAGCAGGTCATGCACCGCCCGGCATACACTTAACCGGATGAGCTGCGACTGGCTGTCTACCTGCCGTATCCAGTCGGAAATAGATGATCCTTTGACCGTTGCGTCATGCCCCAGTTTGGTGATGTCCGCTTCTAGATCGTCCGCCAAATGCTCGAAATCGTCCATCCGCTGCTCCCACTAGCGCAGGCCCTGTGGCAGCGCTTTTCTAAACATGTTTCGACTGCCACGACACAGACGAAAGATCTAGCCCAAAGGATTATCGTTCAAGCGCAGCTTCTGATTGTCGAGAGTCCGGTCGCCACCAGACCCGGTCCTAAACTCACTGGCTGGTGGCGATCCAGCCGGTGCATCCCTAGCCGAAACCGGACTGTCGTCACTAATGTGGCAATCGGAAGAAGCGGAAATCCGTGAGCGGCGGACGGTCCAGTCACCGACGGTAAAGTGATTTAAGTTGGTGGGGCAAACGCCGCAAGCCACGCCTCTGCCTGCAGATGGTCGGAGACCGAGTAGATCATGTTCTCCATGCTCTGGGTCGCCCCTCGGACATGATGGTGGAGGGCCGGGCGAAGTCCGTCCATTAGCTTCTTGCCGTGGCAGTGCTCGAAGGCGACAGGTATCAAACCGTTGGCAGGCAAAAAGCTGGCGACGTTAGGTACCTGGTCGGGCATACCCGACGCACTCCACTCCGGCTTTGCCCTCTTGCGCGGGCTGTCGTAAAGCGTTGACTGTACTTGCGCTCGAGCAACGCGCGCAGCGTGTACAAGATCATCGCGCCTCAAGGCAATCACATCGCCGACGGCGCCATCTATAATCTCGGGCGCAAGAACTCGTGCGAATACGCCCTTGAGATGATCAGTTTGCGCGAACGAATGTTCGACGTCGTTCAACGCCGTAAACACTTCCAACACCCGCTGGGTGCCGTTCCTATCTCGTTCGGCCGATGCCGTCGCGAGCTCAAACCGCATCTCGGCATCGGTTCGAAAGTCTCGATCACGGTGGATAACGATCTTCGCATCATGCCGCATGTCGGCAATCATACTCGCGAGTAGCCGAGCCGCGGCTAGATTTCCGCAACCGTTGTAGGAAAGGACCGCTAGAGTCTCCGATGCACCATTGGCCTTAGCAAGTATGGTAATCGGTCGCGTCAGTTTATCCTCGGTGAGGAGGATATCTTTTCTAGCGGGATCAAAAACGTCTGCGCCCCCGGACAATGCTCCCAACGTCATCAAAATAGGGATCGCTGGACGCCGTGCTGCGTCAACAGGTACCTGTGCGCCGTTACTCATCCACACGAGTGCC
>JBPBPI010000058.1:0-3219 GCA_050954885.1 Janthinobacterium lividum
GCCTCGGTGCGTGACATCGCACGTCCAGCGCCATGCGCGCAGCTGTCGAAACTGTCAGCGTTGCCAAGCCCCTCAACGATGAAACTTTGCGTGCCCATTGAGCCGGGAATAATGCCTTTGACGCCCTTACGCGCGCACACGGCGCCCTTGCGCGTCACCCATACGTTGGCGCCAAAGTGATGCTCGCGTGTCGTGTAATTATGATGACAGTCGATAGACTCCAAATTGCCCATCTGCACGGGATGCTCGAACCCCAGGTGCTTGGCAACTTGCCCCATCACCTCGCCCATCATCCCGGCACGATTGGCGCGCGCGTATTCCTGCGCCGACTGCATGTCGGAGATGTAGGCGGCGAACTCATCGGTGCCCTCTGCCAGATAGGCTAAATCTGGGTCGGGCAAATCCACAAAATAGGCTTTCATTAGCCCCTTTGCTTTGCCGATATGCAAATCCGCCAGATGTTTGCCGAGGTAGCGGCTGCCGCTGTGCAAAACGACCCATGCAGTTCCTGCCTCATCGCCGCATAGCTCAATGAAATGGTTGCCGCCGCCGAGCGTGCCAAGCTGCAAGCCTGCACGTTGCGCGACGCGGTCCTCGACATTGAACTTTTGTTTTGCCAACGCAGCTGTGGACGAACGCGCGTCGTCCATCTTTTGATGCGAAGATTGTCCCACTGGCACAACCTGCTCAATAGCGTCACGCAGCGCGCGGAGCTTAGCGCTCCCGCCAAATGCATCGAGAGGGCGATTGAGGCACATGGCAGACATGCCGCAGCCGATATCGACGCCGACGCAGCTGGGCATGATGGCGCCCTTGGTCGCAATCACTGCGCCTATCGTGCTGCCCTTGCCTGCGTGTGCATCAGGCATGAGCGCGACGTGCTTATGAATAAAGGGAAGCTTGGCGAGATTGAGCGCCTGCGCCTCAGCCGTCGCCTCCAACAGACTAGCCCATATTTTGACGGGCCAGCGCTCGGTTGTATTTACGCGGTGCATGTTTGTTCCCATCGGAGCGAGTGACTGGAGGGCGGATTTTAACCGCCTGTACGCATTTTAGTGCGCCCATCTCATCAGATGGCACTCCAGTCATGAGTGCAGGGGGCGGGATTCGAACCCGCTCCTTCAACTTTAGGTATACGCACTATCCTTTATGCTACCCCTGCTCAGTACGTGCGCGGCGTAGGAGAGACGAGGGCGGCATTCATTGCCATCAAGGTCTCCTTCAGTTTACGCAAAGCCAACGTTTGGTCGGGACCTGCTTGGCTTTCGGCGCAAAATTCGGCGGCAAGCCTTCCTGCCGTGTCGCGGAATTGCTGCATTGCAGCAACCTGTTCTGTGCTCGGCGCATTGTAGGCAAACCAGGATTTAATCTGTTGCTCGTTCATCCGTTTCTCCTGAGCGTAAAGGTGCAATCACACGTCGGTCAGCGGATTCGAACCGCCTGGCGCTTGCGATTCAAGCATGACCGCACCCGCCTCCGAATTTCACGGAGCATCGTCTATCGTGCAATGCCTCCGAAATGACGGAGCACCGTCAGCCGTGCGATGTTGTCGCGACGTGTGATTGCGTTCTGGCGCCGGGCCGCGAATCGAACGCGGTTAAGGTATACACCCACCCAGGGCTCCCGCGTCGCGGGCATCCCGGCACCTTGATGCTAGACCAACTTGCAGTGCAATGCATTCTCGATGGGCACCTCAATGCCTGCCGTTTTCCAAGACAGGCACTTGCCGCGCTGCGTGATGACAGCCTGCTTGAGCTCCTTGGGCTGCATCTTGGCAAGGCGCTTGTCGAGGAACTTAAGCGGCGTGGTCAGCTTGCGGCCGTCTTTGAAAAACAACGTGACGCCTTCTGCCACGAAACGAACTTTGTCTAGACGCGTCTTGGGCCGCACCACAGCGCCCATTGCACGAACCTCGCGGCGCTCGCCCTTCGTTTGACCAGCTGCTTTGCGCGGGGCGCGCTTGGCGGTCGTCTTGGCGTTGGCGCTCAGCTTTTTGCTGCGTGCCTTCTTGGCGGTTGCCTTGCCACCGGCTGCGCCTGCTTCGACCTTCTTACGGCGACGGGTCTTCTTGCCCACAACGCTTGCCAAAAAATCGGTTGCGCCTTCGACGGCGCCATTCAGTGTCTCGGATACATCTTGCATCTGCGTGTCCATTCTCTTGTCCATAATTGCTAATGTGGCGGATTTACCAACGCACACTGCATAATCTGCAATCGGGACAATGACAAGCTTTACCCTAGGGAAAATTCCGGCTTGTCGCGTAAGAGCCACGCTGTGCTAGGCTCAGAGTCATGTACGAATTCTCCACGAGCACGCTAGTCGGCGTTATAGACGGCAAGAACACCGTTTTCCGCACATCCAATGCAATGGTGCCGGGGACCGTGGGCGTTTTCTTAAATGGTCTCAGTCTCGACCCAGGGCTTGAGACAGGCTGGTATCTGCAAAGCGACCGCCTCATCAAGTTTCGAGAAGCCCCGCTTGTGGGTGATACAGTCAGCGTCGATTATCAGTTGGCCGCACCAGACGCTGCCGAGCAAAAGTTCCACTTGATGCCGTTCGTCCCTGATGCGCCGTTTATTGCGACCCTCAGCCCCTCGATGCAGCTGGGCGCGCTACCCATTGCCGCCATCTCCACGGCGCAGTCTCTGTCGCCCTCTCTCTCCGTCAACACAGTGCCCGGCCCGCCTTTGCAGACCATGCCCCTCAAGCCAGAATTGGTGCCCTGATGAGCGTTATCAAATTGACCCCCGTTGTTGCCGCCATTGCGGACGTCGCCAAAGTCTTCGACCGCATCATGGTGTACCGAAGCACCGAGGGCAAAGCGGGGCCGTTCTTGCCCATCACAACGCGGGCAACGTCGCTGGCGATTAGCGCCAATCAGACTGTGTACGAGTATGACGACCTCAATGGTGATGAGTCCTACTACTACTGCCTGCAATATCTGAACGTCACCACGGGGGCTGTGTCGGGGCTGTCGGATGCGCAGATGGGGTCGGGCAATGCGTACCTCGGCATCATCTCCGTCGACCAACTCAAAACGAACTACCTGTTTGGCGTCGACCTCACGGACCCGCAGGGTAACCCCATCCCCGAATCGTTCTTTACTTTTTTCTTGGCGTCGGCCGCCAGCTGGGTGGAGAAGCAGCTAGATATACCGCTCGTGCCGACCTCGATTGTGGATGAGCGCCATGACTGGACGCAGACGCAGCGGACTTCCTA
>JBPBPI010000059.1:0-47292 GCA_050954885.1 Janthinobacterium lividum
CACTTATTTGCAGGGCTGGTCAATTACCAACTCAGACAAGACAAACCTTCCTTACACAACCTCACACAGCTCAATCCTTAAACACAGTTCGGGTTAATTAAGGATAGAAAATGTCTGATTTTAAAGGAAGATTGGCCTTGATCACGGGGGCCACACGCGGCATCGGTGCCGAGATTGCAAAACGTTACGCGCAAGAAGGCATTAATTTGATTTTAGTTGGGCGCACCATTGAAGATCTTGAGAAAATTGATGATCAGTTGTCATGTTATAATATTAGTGTCACTCTTGTGCCTCTCGACTTGCGGCAAACCTTGGGCATTGATGAAATGGCACATTCTATAGCCAGTCGCTTTGGTCATTTAGACATTTTGGTGGGCAATGCCGGTATTTTAGGCAAGCTTATGCCGTTGACGCATTTGCCATCTTCTATTTGGGACGAGGTTTGGCAAGTCAATTTCTTTGCCAATTGGCATCTATTGAAAGCTTTTGAACCTCTACTCAAAAAATCAACTGCGGGACGTGCCATTTTTCTAACCTCGGGTGTAGCTCAAGGCGTTTATCCTTTCTGGGGATCTTATAGTCTATCGAAAAAAGCTTTGGAAGAGATGGTCTATTTATACGCGGCCGAAAATGCTTATGAAGACGCAATTAAAGTGAATTTGATTGATCCTGGACGAATTCGTACCGCCATGCGCGCTCAAGCTATGCCGGGAGAAGATCCATTATCTGTGCCGCATCCTTCAGAAATTACTGAAATTTTTATAGAGTTAGCCTCTTGTCATCTGAAGGTGTCAGGACAAAGATTTGAGGCACAAATTAATAAATAACATAGATTATTTGTCATCAAAAAATGTCATTTTCTGGCGATATTGTGACAGAAAAATTAACAAAAACAATCCCATAATAAAAACACAACATACTGGAAACAATGGCACTGTCATTGTTTGAGAAGGAGAGGTGTCATAAAGATATGTATTATATTTTGGAAGATAAGTTTTAAACAGATGCCACAATGCATTTGCAGATACAACCAAGAAAGTTACAGCTGTATATCTTTGTGAAACAGGAAACAAACGTATGACAAAATAAGAAATTGTACCAAGTAAACTTCCTATTATTATATATAAGACGACAAAATTCACAATTATTATTGTCCAAATCTCGATGGATATTAAATAATAGAGAGGAAAAATACATAAAAGACTGAATATAATAATAGAATTAAGAACAAAATGAAGACCTTTTCGATCACATGCGAAACCTGCTGCAACACAACATATCAAAGTCCCAAAAGCACTTAGCGATGCAAAAATTATTGTCGAAGACATATCAAGATTCTTCCAAAGAAGAAATTTACTTATGTAAGGTTTTTGAAAATAAGTTATTGAAGCTTCAAAACCAACACAAAGTACGATCGCAATAATACTATATTTTCGTGTTTGCCATATTTTCAAAAGAGAGAATGATGCTTTATTGTGCTTTTCTTTTAAAAAAGTGGCTGTGTCAGGAATATAGTATTGAATATAAAATCCAATAAAACCCAGAAAAGCCCCGACAAAATAACACAGACGCCATTGTCCTTCGGATACTGGTGATGAAAGAAAATAAAGTCCAACCAAATAACTTAGCAAAGTTCCTATTCCGTAAGATGTCATCAGGCAGGCATTGATAAATCCGGGTTTATAGTTTTTAAAATGTTCTAAAACAAAAACATTGCTTCCTGATTGTCCGCCCCAACAGAAACCTTGAAACCCCCGTAATAAAGTAAGCAAGATAGGCGCAAGTACTAAGATTGAATGACTGTTGGGAAGTATACTTAAAAAAAGCATAGAGGCTGACATGCCAAAAATACTGATAAGAAGTGCTGGTTTACGTCCATAAGTATCGCCAATGTAACCAAAAAATAGAGCCCCCAGAGGACACATAATCCAATTTGTGAAAAAGGCTAAATTTATTACAATGTAAAACCAAAAAGAATTATTTACATCAAAATAAGGATGCATATAAACCAGCAAAGAGGCTGTGATAAAAAAGTTATAACTTGACACCATATTGGCCAAATAAACTGAGATAAAAACAGATTTTTTAGACGATTGAGTCAAGTTCATTATTATTCCTATAAAATTATTTTTGTACCTTCGTTTTTTGAGAAAATACCAATAAAGTGTTGCCAAAATATTTTCTAATGTCTTGCTTTATTTTTTTAAATTCAGGCGATCTAATTTCTTCTGGTGTAATAAAAGATTTCAATAAAACAATTTTTTCGGCAACACGAATACCATTGGATTCAGGCTCACAAGCTCGACTTGCCTCAAACCAAGGACACTTAAGATCACATTCTAATGTTTTAAGATTATCGCCTTCACAATTTTCCAAAAAACGCGATTGCGTGAGTGTTGCTGGAAAATTTAGGAAACTAATTCCTTCTTGATGAATTGATGTGTTTAAAAAGGGAAGGGGCCACATGGATGCGAGTGAAAAGCTGTGTCCTTCATTTGAAAAAGGACTGTCGTCATTTTGTTCATAATCAAATTCAATGGTGACAGGTTTAACATTTCTGGATTTGAGTTCATCTCTTTTAATAGTATATTTCTCAACATCATTGTTTTGGCTTAATTCTTGTATCAAAATATGTTCAATATTTTCTTTTGATGTACTGAAATTAAGAGTTGTATAATCTTGCGCTTTTTGACCCTCTACTATTAATTTCCCTCTTCGGTGCAACATATTTTTTTGTTTATCAAAAGTGATGATCTCTTCACGAAATATTTTTGAATCTTCTGGATTTACAGGAGGTGTTTTTTCAAGGGTCGCATCGCCTGTTTTCAACACCAAAACGTTCCGATCACTGATATCTTCAAAAATGTGACCTGCCATCGATACTTCATTGGTAGGATCAATCCAATAAACTTTACCAGATGGTGTGATGATTTTAACAATTGCATGATTAAAGATACCCAAACTTGGCAAGGTTATAATAGAATCTTTATAAATATTTGAACGATGAATCAAGCAAACATAAGCTTCATACCCCAGCAATCTTAATATTTTAGTGGTGAGCGCGGAAGAATCTTTACAATCCCCCACTTCTTTAAAGGCAACGTCATCAAAAGATTGAGGCACAATGCGACCTTTGATCGTGCGCAGGTCGCTCATATAACGAATTGAGTTCATGAGCCCTGACGTAACCGTGTTGATTTGTTCAATCTCATTAGTTTTGTCTTTAGCCTCTTTTAAAATGGTCTCAAATTTAGCAGGAAGCGGTTTGTTAAGGATAGCATCATATTGACCGGCCATTTGCTCGCCTAGAACTTTATAATCCGGATGAGTCGACACCTGAAAGAAAATACTTTTTTGCTCGTCCTGAATACTATTTTGAGGTTCATTAATTAAAAATCTTATGATGGGTTTGTTTTGTGTCACAATTAAGGTTTGAAGCCCTTTATCCTGAGATTCTTTGATAGAAAGATTGTTCTCAAGATCATGCACCTTTGTTTTGAAAGGTAACTTTGATCGTATCATTATCGTTGATCTATTCCAAATTCCCCCTTGACCATAGTTAGAAGAAGTTGAAAAATATTGCGGCAAAGGGGGCTGTGACGTTGTTTTTTTAAGTTTTAAATAGACCCAAGAATTAACCGTGACATTGGGATAAGATAAAGTGATAAGATTATTGTGATCAAAACTTAAATTTTGGCTTGCAACTGGGCGATCTTCCTTCATTGTTGGATCAAGATCTTGGGTGGTTATTTTAAGATCTTTGAAAGAACGACCTTGAGACAACAAATTAATTTTTTCTGGGTTTAAATCAAAAACTGTTTTGGCTTCTAAAACGTCTAATTTTTCATTGGTACTATTGTAAAAAAGATTTTGGATTCCATATGATTTTCGACCTTCTTCATTCAATATCTTAATTAAAATTTCATCGGTTTGTTCAATTTGTCCCGTCTCGTTAACTGAAATGTCTTGATTAAAATATTCAATGATAATGGGTGCATCACCTTCAGATCCCCAACGGGCAAAAGTGAGATGGGTGTTATAAGAAATTATGAAAAAAAGAAAGATAAAAAAACGAAATTTTGTAGACACTTGATGATCCGATATAAAAAATTAGAAAAGTTCTATACTGTATGACATTAAACATAATTTTTTCAAATAAAAGTTTTTATAAAATAAAAAATAATTACGATGTTTTCTATTTTTTAAGATTGTTAAGTTTGCAAGATTTTTGTAGGGTTAATTCTCAAGATAAAAATAAAATTAAAACAACATTTTGGGCCTTAAATGAAAAAAATTCTGCTTGGTTTTATAAGCTTCATCGTTTTATTAGGTGCTATGGCAATCGTTGTGCCTTTTTTAATTAATGTGAATGACTATAAGCCTCAAATTTTGGCCAAAGCCAGAGAAGCCTTGGGCCGTGATCTTAAAATTGATGGCAACATGCAATTGCGTCTTTTGCCCCAAGTTAGAATAACCCTTGAAAATATTCAATTGGCCAATGCCAAGGGTGGATCTGAGCCCACAATGGCGTCCATTGAAAAAATTCATTTAAAACTCGCTTTTTGGCCATTGCTGAAGAAAAAAATTAACATTCAAAAAATTGAACTTGTGAAACCGACCGTTTTTCTAGAACATCTGAGCAATGGTCAAGGCAATTGGGAATTTAATTCCACAACAACAAATTCTGCGTCCTTGCAAAATGTTTCGACATCACTGGATGTAAAAGAAGGGCCTGCTTCTAAAGATTTTGATATCAATGTTCAATCTCTCAAAATTACCGACGGTGTCTTTCAATACAAAGATGGTAAAATTGTTCATAAAATTCATCATATTATAAGTGAGATCAGTTTGGATTCACGAGAAGGTCTTGCCCATGCTAAAGGTGAATTAAGCTATGGCGATCAACCGTTAAATTTTGATGTCAATTTAGGAAAATTTCAAGAAAATCAACCATTAGTTGCAAAGTTTAACAGCGGCAGTTGTGTGCTTGATATAGACGGTACACTTCAAAAAACTAATTTTGTGGGTCATTTGAAAACAGACATTGATTTTATTGAACTTGAAAAAATATCTGGCCTTAAAATAGCTTTACCTTCAACCCTTGGCCCCAAAGTTGTCATAACCAGTGATGTGACAACCACGGGAAAAAGTGTTAAATTAGATCAACTAAAAATTAAAGCAGATCAACTTGATGCTCAAGGATCGTTTAATATTGATTACGATCCTGAGGTTAAAATTGAAGGAACACTTGAGAATTTACCGGGCAAAAGTCGTCTTATGATCACGTCTCATCAAACCACCCAAGAAAGAGGCGGAAGTCTTGAAATTCAAGTGGATCAGATGAAACAACTTTTAGAATTTTTGCAACAAAATACCAAGTCAATTCCTAAAGAATTACTAGAAAAATCTACCCTTAAAGCGAATTATAAGATCACACCGACTTCAATTCAAATTCATAATCTTAATTTAAATCTTCATTTGACCACGCTGACAGGTGATGTTGCCTTTGGTATCAATGCGCCCAAACCATCGTTGATGATAGATTTAAAAACAGAAAATATTCTGCCAATCATGATTTTGGCGGGAACACCGGCCAAGTCAAATCAAAAAATGCCAGGTACGCTTAAAGGGACAATAGAAGGTGATGTACAATCTTTTACGTTTGATACGCAAAGCCAATTGGGGCGTACGTCTATTTTGGCTCAAGGCAATGGCCGTCAAATTGACAAGCAATTACAAATAGCCAGCAGTCTTCATGTCAAATCAGCTTCTTTTGTCAATCTTTTACAACAGTTTGGCATTGAAATTCCAGATATGTTCAATCAAACAACCATTGATGGTGACATTGCACAAAAGGGTGCAGAAATACAGTTGAATACAAGTGTCCAAACAGGCGAACTTATTTTCCAAACAAAAGGTGCGGTGATCAATAATCCACAAAGTCCGCAATTTAATTTAACTATTTCAGCCAGTCATCCAAATTTAAGACAATTATTGGGCCGTTTGGGTGCGTCAACCACAGCTCCTGCTGGAAATTTTTCATTGGATGGTCATCTTGAGGGCAGCCCAGCTACGACACTCAACTTAAATTCTCTAAAAGGAAAATTGGGATCTGCCGGATCATTCAAAGGATCAATAGGTTATAAGGGTGCCACGCAAAATAGCAAACCGCATATCAGTACCAATTTATCTTTTCATAACATTGATCTAGAAAATTTGTTGGCCTTTACAAATTATGCGGTGATAGTACCTGCTTTTTCAGGTCCCCAAATTATTTTGGCCGCCGCCGTTGCCCACAAAAAGTCACCTTGGTCGCAGGAAAAATTAGATCTTCAATTTTTAAATTATGTTGATGCAGATATAAAAATTGATGCCACTCAACTTATTAAAGGCGATTTGATTTTTGACAATGTTTCTTTAAATGCCGATGTGAATCAAGGTGTTTTAAATGTACATGAAATTAAATCCAATTTTTACGGCGGTGTGTTTGATTTAAAAGGTCAGACGAATTCTCAAAAAAACAACGCCAGTCATTATCAATTTTCTTTAAAAGGGGCTGAGCTTAAAAAC
Source organism: Janthinobacterium lividum (assembly GCA_050954885.1). Lineage (GTDB taxonomy): Bacteria > Pseudomonadota > Alphaproteobacteria > Caedimonadales > Caedimonadaceae > JBPBPI01. The sequence goes on from JBPBPI010000059.1 coordinate 6,571, forward strand.
TTATCACCGAAAGAAGGTGCAATTAAAATTACCCAAGGCCGTATGGACATTGAGGGAGACCTTCAAACAGCTGGCAATAGTGTTCATCATTTGATTGAAGCATTGCGGGGAAAAATGCCGTTTCACGCTCAAGATGGTATGATCAGTGGATTTGATCTGCAAGCGGTGACGTCCAATTTAATGAAACAAAATCGTTTGGAAGGTGTCTCTAATCTTTTGCGGACATCTCTCAAGCAGGGCCAAACACCGTTTTCTGCTTTAGACGGTTATGTTGATATTCAACAGGGTATAGCGCATCTTAAAGATGTAAAGCTGGTGGCACAAGGCGGAGAAGGATCTGTGCAAGGAACAATTAATCTGCCGGCTTATGAAATGAATGTCGGCGCACAATTTATTTTAACAGATCTGAAAAATATTCCCCCTTTCGGTGTTCAATTTACAGGGCCCTTGGATGCCCCCGTTCGTACAATTGACAGTACAGGGCTGGAGAAATTCATGATGCAAAATGTTCTAAGCATTGTTAATGATGCCATGAAGTCGGGCAAGATAAAACCCAAAGATTTGTTAAACTCTTTTCTTGGTAAAAGTAAGTCTGATGCGCCTGCTGATGCCTCTAATCAACCTTCAACGCCTGCGGCACCTTCACAAGCACCACAAGCCGATAACCCACCCTTGCAAGATTTGGCTAAAAATCCCGAAAAAGCAATTGAAGGGTTACTGAAAGGATTTTTGTAAATCAACGTCGTTTTTAATTCTTAATTTTCTTAATTGCGCTAGAATTGAAAAACAATATAAAAATTATTAAAAAGAGAACATATTTTGCCAAGTTATTTTTGGTAAGAATTTAGGTAATAAAATGCAACCGAAATATGAAGAAGATTTTTATGGATGGATTATGGCAAATGCTTCTTTGTTAAAAGAAGGTAAATTTAATGAAATTGATGTCGAGCATATTATCGAGGAGATGCTAATTTTGGGTGTGTCAGAAAAGAGAGAATTATTTAGTCGTTTGTCGCAACTTTTAATGCATCTTCTTAAATGGCAATATCAACCAATTTTGAGAAGTCATAGCTGGATGTATTCGATTAAGGTACAAAGAAAACAAATTAAAATTCATTTAAAAGACAATCCAAGTCTTAAGAGTAAGTGGAATGATATTTTGGTAGATGCTTATGATATCGCAATCTCCGAAGCTGCTAAAGAGACTAGTTTGGACGAAAAAGTTTTTCCTTTAAAATGTTTTTATAGTTTTGATCAAATAATGGACGACACTTTTTTTCCTGATTAAATTTTAAATTATTACTTAGGGCTAAACTTGCTTTTTGCTCACGCTTTTGTATACTTAAAACCATAAATCGCCATCTTGGGATTTAACAAACAACCGACGATTGTGATTGTTTGATCTATTAACCTGATTGCTCACAGAGAGGATTTGGTCATGAGAAGTTATGATTTAACGCCATTATTTCGCTCAAGTATTGGATTTGATCGTTTGATGCAATTGATGGACACACCCACACGTTCTGAAGATTCATCTTCCTATCCACCTTATAATATTGAAAAGTTAAACGATGAAGCTTACCGGTTAACTATGGCCGTTGCGGGATTCGATGAAGATATGTTGAACATTACGGTTCAAAACAACGTATTATGTATTGCAGGCCGCGCCCATGTTGATGACGAAAATATTCAATATCTTCATCGTGGTATTGCACGTCGTGCCTTTGAGCGTCAATTTCAATTGGCTGATTACATCAAAGTAGGCGAGGCTAGTCTTGAAAATGGTCTTTTGCGTATCAACCTTGAGCGTGAAATACCAGAGGCCATGAAACCCAGAACCATTCGCATCTCTCAAAAAGAAAATGCACAAAAATTAATTGAACATAAAAATAAACCTATAAAGTCTAAAGATTAAGCATTGGTTATAAATAAAAATCAGACATTAATCATGATTGAAAACACGATATCTCACCGAAGACTTTCAAATCTTTTGTTAGGGGCTTGTTTTCTTATTTTTGTCATGATTGTGATTGGGGGACTGACACGTCTGACAGGATCGGGTCTTTCGATGGTTGAATGGCGGCCGGTGACAGGTTGGCTACCGCCATTTAATCTGCATGATTGGCAAGTGCTGTTTAAAAGCTATCAACATTCTCCTGAATATCTAAAAATTAACCGCGGGATGAGCCTGGCAGAATTTAAAAATATTTTTTGGTTGGAATACATTCATCGTCTGTGGGGTCGTCTGATTGGTTTATATTTTTTTCTGCCGTTGATTGTGGCATTTCGCGCGCAAAAGCTTCGTTCTCTTTACGTGCCAGGATTATTCGGTTTATGGATTTTAGGCGGTCTTCAGGGTGTATTAGGATGGTATATGGTCAAAAGCGGTTTGATCGATGATCCTCATGTCAGTCCCTATCGGTTGACAGCTCATTTTATGTTGGCCGTCATCACCTTTGCGTTAACTTTAGTGATGGCCTTGCAAGCGCGAAGTGAGACAAGAGTTTATCCACAACCTATGACGTCTTTGCTAGGTATCATTATGTTACTAGGCATCACTTTGTTTTATGGTGTTTTGGTGGCAGGACATCACGCAGGCCTTATTTATAATACTTTTCCTTTGATGGGACAAAAATGGATACCAGAAGAAATTTGGTTCCTTGACCCTTGGTATTTAAATTTGGTGGCTAGTCCTGCGACCGTTCAATGGATACACCGAATTTTGGCAAATCTGACCTTATTATCGATTTTTGGATATGCTTGGTTCAATTGGTCAAGAGCCATAACGATCTTACAGCGTCGAGGCCTCGTTGGTATGATGATCTTTGTTACACTTCAATTCAGTTTAGGGCTTGTGACACTGCTTTATCATGTGCCGTTATGGTCCGCCCTTTTACATCAAGCTTGTGCCATTCTTTTGTTGTCAGCTTCTTTATTTACGTGGGTAGCTTCAAGAAGAGCTTTAACTCCTGGTAACGTTTTGCCCTCAAGCCATTCTAAAAACGCGCCACCTGCGGTTGATAGATAGCTGAAATTTTGTCCAGCACCTGATGCGTTCAAAGCGGCCACAGTTTCGCCACCGCCTGCAATGGTGAATAACTTTCCTTGTTGCGTGAGAGAAGCAGCTGCCATTGCCACTTCATTGGTGCCAGTATCAAAAGGGGGTTTTTCAAAAACACCCAAAGGTCCGTTCCACACCACAGTTTTAATATGTTGCAAAAGGTCTTTTAAATATTTTTGAGTTTCGGGTCCAATGTCATAAATTTTTTGATTGGATTGAATATCGTTCAAACTGGTGACTTGATGATATAAAGAAGTGCCATGTTCCATGGCCACCATAACATCTTGGGGCAGAACGAGGGTACAATTGTTGGCATGTGCGACTTCTTCAATTTCTTGGGCCGCCGCTATCATACTTTCTTCAACCAAAGAAGATCCCACAGAAATGCCGCGCGCCAATAAAAATGTGTTGGCGATACCACCACCTAGAATCAGATAGTCGACCTTAGAAATTAAATTTTTTAAGAGAGAAAGTTTGGTAGAAATTTTAGATCCTGCGACGAATGCTGCCATTGGACGTTGAGGTGTGCCAAGCGTGCGTTCAAGGGCTTGAAGTTCTTCTTCCATCAAACGACCAGCATAACTGGGCAAATAATGGGTGATGGCCTCTACGGATGCATGAGCACGGTGTGAGACAGAAAAACTATCGTTGACATATAAATCTCCTAATTGAGCCAATTCTTTGGCAAAATCTGAGTTATTGTCTTCTTCACTGGCATTAAATCTTAAGTTTTCCAACATCGCAATGTCACCACTCTTGAGTGAGGCAATCAGACTTTGGGTTTGGGAAGAGGTACAATCTGGTGCAAAAACGACTTCATGATTTAATAATTTTGATAAAACTTCGGCCAAAGGTTTCAGTGACATGCTTGGGACAATTTGACCTTTTGGACGGCCAAAATGAGAAAGAACCACCACTTTGGCTTGATGATGAAGTAATTCACGTAATGTTGGAATGATACGCTCAACCCGGGCATAGTCCAAAATTTTACCATCATGCATCGGAATATTTAAATCAACCCGTACTAAAACTGTTTTGCCTTGAACTTGAACATTATCAAGAGTGGGAAGGGCTGAAACTTTAGACATTCATTTCCTCTTTTATCCTGTTATATACGTCATTATCTGGTCAAATCTTCAAAGATATTTTGATCAATTTTACGAATAGACTCTAACCTGTTCTAGCACTCTTCCTTGAAGTTGACTATAGTGTCATGATGACAAGCCTAAATCCTCTTTATACGACCATCATGAAAGATCTTTATACCAGGTCTGGATTGCAGTCGGTTGATCAAGCTTTTCTTGAATTTTTAAAACATCACCACCTAACACTTTATCAAGAATTAACTTTTTTAAGAATATCAAAAAATAATTTGGAAAATAAGCAGTTAAGTCATTTTATTTTAGATCTTGCGCCTTGGATCGAAAAATTCCTAACTCATTTTTTTAATCTTGATGAGGCGATGAAACAGTATCAAACCCGTCATGTGCGTGCAGAGACCGTGGCATGGGTCCGAAAACATTTTATTCAAAAAAGAATAGCTCATCGTTATACAGATTTAGAAGCGCAACAATTTGACCCCAAACAACTTGAGTCCATAATGGGGTCTTTTGTAAGTGATCTTGATTTTGCTCAAAGGGTGCAAAAATGGTTAGATGACGAACCATCCTATCAAGATCAAATTCAAGCGGCCATACATTATGCAGCTTGGGCCATTTACACATCAGAAGGACGCCATCAACACGCGCAAAGTGTGCTGTTTAGTATTCCTGAAAAATTGAATTATGACGAACTTTTGATGCGAGATGTCCAAGATAACATCAGTCAAAGTCCTTGGTCTCGACAACATAAGAGATCCAATTTTAATCATTATGCGCCGTGTCCTTCTCAAACTTATGCAGTACGCGAGGCGACCTATTGTCTGTATTGTCATCATCAAGAGAAAGATTCTTGTTCCCAAGGATTGCGTCGTAAAGGTGAAGAGCGTTTTCAAATTAATTCTTTGGAAAATATTTTAACTGGTTGTCCCTTAAATCAAAAAATTTCTGAGATGAATCAACTTTATGCACACGGACAGATTATCGGTGCCTTGGCCGCAATCACTTTAGACAATCCTTTGGTGGCTGCCACTGGGTATCGTATTTGTAATGATTGTTCCAAAGCCTGTATTTTTCAAAAGCAAGAACCGGTCGACATTCCGGCCATCGAGACACGTATTTTACAAGATGTTTTGACGCTGCCCTGGGGATTTGAGATCTATAGTTTACTAACGCGGTGGAATCCCTTAAATCTTCACCAGCCTTTGCCAAAGGAACCTTCAGGTCATCGCGTGTTGGTGGTGGGTTTGGGACCAGCAGGCTTTACACTGGCGCATTATTTATTGAACGAAGGTCATGATGTAGTGGCGATCGACGGTCAGAAAATTGAATCTTTGCCGGCACATTATCTAGCGCACCCTATTCAAGAGGCAAGTGTGCTGTCACAACCTTTAGAAGAGCGTCTGATTGGAGGATTTGGCGGGGTGGCTGAATATGGCATCACCAGTCGTTGGGATAAAAATAATTTGACGTTGATTCGACTTTTGTTGGAAAGACGACCCGGTTTCCAGTGGCAAGGCAACACACGTTTTGGCGCACAAATCACGCAGCAATCGGCCTTTGACGCTGGTTTTGATCATATTGCTCTGTGCACAGGTGCAGGCAAACCGGTGGTTTTGAATGTTCCCAATCGATTTGCGCCTGGGGTTCACTTAGCCTCTGATTTTTTGATGGCCCTTCATCTGCAGAGTTTTTATCGACCGGACGCCTTGGTTTCTTTTAATATCGAAGGCCCCATTGTTGTGATTGGTGGCGGACTTACAGCCATTGATACCGCCACAGAATCTTTGGCGTGCGAGCAACGACGGCAACATCAACCAGGTGTTTCTCAGCCCTCAAAAGCAAGTGTTAAGATTGTCTATCGAAAACGCCTTCAAGAAGCCCCTGCGTATCGATTAAATCATGCTGAAGTTCAAAGTGCTTTGGATCAAGGGGTTGAGTTTTGCGAAAACAGTGTGCCTCTTGAAATTTTGATTGACGATCAAGGACGTTTATCAGGCTTGAAAATACGTCAAGGACAAGACATTAAAGTTCTTGAGGCAAAAACCATCTTAATTGCTACCGGTACCTCTCATTCGACTTTTGATTTATCAGAGAATTTAGATCAGGCACGCATCAGTATCTTTGGTGACATGGATACAAATTATGCCGGTAGTGTGGTCAAAGCCATGGCCAGTGCCAAAGAAGGGGCGCCGCGTGTGACTCAAAAGATGACGTTATTTTCACTTCAACAAAATCAATCATCCCAAAAATCGCAAAATACGTTGCTGGCTGATTTGACCGCGACCGTCGTGCATGTTCAACAATTGTCGCCGCAAATTCATGAAATTGTCATTCATGCCCCGGCGGCTGTGCGTGCTTTTCAACCCGGGCAATTTTTTCGACTACAAAATTTTGCAGACACCGCACCGGTGGTTGAAGGCAATCCTTTATTGATGAAAGGGGTGGCTCTCAGAGGTGTTTGGCGGGATATAGAAAAAGGATGGTTGGGATTTGTAATACAAGAAGCGGGACCGTCAACCCGAGTGGCTGCCCTGTTGCAAGCGGGTCAAAAAGTGTCTCTCATGGGACCTGTGGGTCAGCCTATTGATATTTCTGATTATCAAAATGTTATGTTAATTGGAGAAGATCTAGGGACAACAGCACTTTTGTCAGTGGCGCGTGCCTTGGCTGATCGTCACAATCATGTGACTTATGTCGCAAGTTATGCATCGATGGATGATGTGATTTACCGACCTCAAATCGAAGCAGTTGCCGACCAAATTATTTGGTGTGCGCCCCATTTAAATATTGAACCAAAGCACGCCCAGGATCTTTATTTTCAAGGCACAAGTGTGGATGCTTTGATTGGGTTTGCCGATCAAAAATTAATTGATTTATCTTCGGTTGATCGTTTTATGGTGGCAGGATCAAATACCATAATGGCGGCTTTTCAAAAGGCTCGATTGGGTGTTTTAAAGCCCTATTTAAAGCCGAATCATGAAGCCACTGCTTTAGTGAACACCCGCATGCAATGCATGATGCAAGGTATTTGTGGCCAGTGTATTCAACGCAAATTGGATCCTGATACAGGTCAAGAACAACTCATCTTCGCCTGTATCCAATCTCATCAAAAAATGGAAACCATAGATTTTGAGAGTATGTCGCGAAGGCTTTGTAGTGGTTAACTAAAAATTAAGGATTAAATTTTATGGGGAACTGATTTATTCATGACAAAATTTTTATTCACAGATAAATGTCAAATTGAAATACTTTCCAAAGAAAAACTCATCATATTTGATCAACAAGAAGTTCTAAAATTTAACACTGAAGACACGGCTGTGTTTCATCATGGGACGGGCGAAAAAGTGACAGAATATTCGGGCTTGGCAACCGATAAAAATGAAGAACGCAGCTGGGCAAAAGCGGATTTTGAAGTCGGTGGATTTTCTCCCCAACATTATCATCTGTTACGTACAAAAGATTACTATATTGTTTCCATGCAAGCAAAAGTAAGCATTATTGTTGAAGGTAAAGATCATCTTTTAACAACGGGTGATCATCTTCGTGTTTTACCAAATCAGAGACAACAAATCATAAATCGTTCTGAAAACAATAAATGCTCCTTAATCGTTAAATGTACTCCTTCCTGGATTTTAAGTGATTTTATATGTTTAAAATAAATATCTAAGCTTTATTGTTTTGAATTAAAAGATAAAAACTTGTCTTATATAAAAATTTTCTTTATAAAATTTACTAAATAAAAGGAGTAATTTTAATGAAATTAAGATTTTTTTTAATCATATGGGTGTTTATATTTTCACCTTATGTTGCTTTATGTACGGCTATTTTACCAAAAAAAGTGATGTTTATTGCCCATACAGAAACCATAAATGGTAAAGGTATTTACGAAATTTATCAAAAGATGAAAGAAAAGGGTCATCAAGTTACAGTGTTTGCAATCCCTGATCTTAAAAATGATCAACTGCGACATGATTTAGATTTAAATTTTTTTCAAAAATTTGACAAGAATGATGTCGCTTTTCCTTGCGGCAAACAAAAACCGTATACTCAATGCGCGAGTATTCAAAATGATCGTTTTGACTATGCAATTATTCAAAACCCTTATGATTCTTTTAAGGATTCAATTCTTGAGACTAATTTTTCTTTAGAAAATATTAAAAAGATTGCGATTAAGACCGCTTATATTCCTTATGGTCCCCATATTTTTCACCCGGCAACGCTAAACAATACTCATTTGCGCGAAAAAATTGATTTGGTATTTGTTGATTCAATCAGTACAAAAAATTTATACATAGAAAAATTAAAATTTAAGCCTGAGAAAGTTGAAGTTGTCGGTTATCAAACCTACAAAAACGTTCGTGATGCCAAAAAGCTTGCGGAGTCTCATGCAGATAAAAAAGAATTTAAAGAAACAATTTTGTGGATGCCGCGTTGGACATTACATTTTAAAGAGCGAGAATTAAATGAGGGCGGTTCAACATTTCTAAGTTATTATCATTTTTTTTATAACTATGCCAAAAATAATCCTAACGTTCAATTGATTATGCGCCCTCATGGTTCAACGTTTCCTTATGCTGTTGAAAGTCAATTTTTATCCCAAGATGATGTTGATGAGATCGTTAAGAAATTTGAATCACTTAAAAATGTTGTTGTCTCCAGTCATTCAGCGATACCTCTAGAGCAAGACATTATGAAGGCTGATATTGTCATCAGTGATGGTAGTTCAGCTTTGGGTGAAGCGGTTGTGGCAAATAAACCAATTATTTATTTAAGTAATGGTTGGGATAATGAATTTAAGAGTAATGAACTGGTAGGTACCTTAAAAAACTACATTTATATGGCGCATGATCCTAAAGAAATTCTTGCCTTTTTTGATGTCATTCGAAAAACCAATTATTATCCTTTTATTGAAGAAGATTATGAAACACTAGATCATATGAAATTAGAATATTATGTGGCTGCAAATAAAAACAACGGCAGATCTGCCCTTAAGAAAATTCTAGATCCTGTTGATGATCCGGCCGCTATTATTACAGAATATATTTCTGCTCATTAAATAGTGAACATCCATATTAAAAATATGATTTATCTATGAATAAAATCGCCACGCTGTTTGAAATCAGCGTGGTTATTGATGTAAAAGTAGATTTAGAGCAATCATAGATATCTAAGGTATTTTTATCAATGTTATGTTGAACACCTTCTGCTTGAAGAGGAGTATTTCTGTAGATCATCATAAAGATAATTCTGAAAATAATATTTCATTACTGAAAATACTTTTTATAAAAAAAAATTAAAAAACTTTATTTAATCAAACAAACAGCTTCTTTAAATAAGGTGATGTGATAATGATCGACTTGACGAAAGCCAAGGCTTTCATAAGCTCGCATGGCAGCTGGATTTTTGGTAAACAAAGTGCCGGTTTCAACACCTTTTTCATGGGCTGCTTGTAAGGCGCCGCCGACCACGGCACGACCGTAGCCGCGACCTCGAAGCTCAGGCGGTGTCCAGACGCCACCGATTTGATAGATGTCTGGTAAAGTCGCATTGTAATCGGCTTTGGCGACACATCGACCTTGGTCTTCAAGAACAAAAATTTCTCCCAAATCAATTCTTTTGTGTAATTCTTCTTGTGCAAGAGCATAAGCATCTGGTTTATCTAGGGCAACATTTGAAGCTTCAATACCATAGGCAACCACCCAAGGTATTAAAACATCCAGGTCTTGATGGGTGGCCAAGCGACAAACCCAACTGCCTTCTTTTAATTGAGGCAGCAACGTCATATTTTTCAACATCAGATTGTAAGAGACAAAAGTTACAGAAAGAGACAGATTATCAGGCGAAGGATTAAGATACGCTAAAATTTGTTGTGCTTGATGATCGGGGCCGAGAACACTTTTGATGAAATAACTTGCCCCAACTGTTTGTTGAACAAAATCAAATAATTTTGACAAAATATTATCTTCAGGTGCTTGGATAAAAAGATTGCCATTCCAGTTTAAAACCAAAAGACCTTTGAGTTGATTTTGTTCAAAAGCCGCCCAGTAATTGGCGCTGTAATCGAGGCCTGGTTTAAATTCCAATCCAACACGGTGGGCATTGCTGCGCATAAACATAGACGTTGCCACATAATCCTTTAAAAAATGTTCAAAAGAATCATAATCTTGATTGTTAAGAAGGCGAATGTCGAGGGTCATAAGGTTTGTACTTCGATGTTTAATTTTATAAACATATAAACTATTTAAAAATATAAATGTGTCAAATAAATATTTATTTTTGTCTTAGAGATTGGATAAACGATATAGAATTTTGATGAGAAATTTTTAATTTTAGAAATGTTAAAATCAAGTAGGAAATAGCTATTTTTTATGACGTTAAAGGCCATAAATCTGTTCTCAAATTTAAATTTTAAGTTTAAAAATTGATTTTTAATAACAGATTTATGGTTTTTAAATATGTACAATAATTTTTATATTATTTTTTAACAGTTGCAACTGCTGCCGCGACATCTCCGCCAATTTTGGCAGCATGTTCTGCTCTTTTAAGAACGCTGTCTACGGCGCCACCAAGACTGACACCTTCAAGACTTTTTTGACTAATGTAGCCGGCTTTATATCCTGCCGCTTTGGCTTTATTGTTACAATCTAAGATTGCTTTGGTGACCGTATGACCACATCCGTCTAAACAGGGAGAACATTTAAACCCACCGGCAAGACCTGTGAAGAACGATTTGGCATCGTGAACCTTTTCGCCTTTATAATTGACCATCTCATATCCTAAAAGAGTTTCACGGCCATCTGCATCAACAACAGTACAGGAAACTGTTTTATCTGGGCAATCGGCATAAGATGATGAATTTGTTAATAATAAAAAGCTTATTAAAGCTGTATAAAGAAAATTTTTACTTGAAATACGTGCCATTTAGATTCCCCAATTATTTTTTTATTTCATTAAACACAATTAAGGCTATCACCGATTTAAAAATGTTGCATCAAAAAAATATAAAGATGAATAGAGATGAAAATAATTCTTTGAAATCTATAATTTTATTATACTAATAAATCAATATCTTCACACAATCCTTGTTCTTCGCATCCGACCTTGTTAAGTTAAGGACAATTTATAACCATTGAATGCAAGTAATCAAATGCGTAAATTTTTTGGAACCGATGGTATGCGAGGACGCGCCAACCAATTTCCTATGACACCTGATATTTTAATGAAGCTGGCGACTTGTGCCGGTAACTATTTTAAGAAGGGCCGGACACACCCCAAAGTTGTGATTGCTAAAGACACCCGTTTGTCAGGCTATATGATTGAACCTGCCTTGGTGTCAGGATTTGTGGCCGTTGGGATGGATGTGTTGCTGGTAGGTCCTCTGCCGACGCCTGCGATTTCAATGCTGGTGCGCTCATTACGTGCCGATTTGGGTGTGATGATTTCTGCCTCTCATAATCCTTATGAAGACAACGGCATCAAATTATTTGATCGACATGGTTTTAAATTAAGTGACGATGTTGAGCGAGAAATTGAATCTCATTTGATGGAAGAGGGTCTTTCCAAGCTTATTGAACCCTCTGAGCTGGGCCGTGCCAAACGATTGGATGATGCACCCGGGCGGTATATTGAATCTGTCAAATCCACTTTTCCCAAAGATCTTAAATTAAATGGTCTTAAAATTGTGATCGATTGCGCCCACGGAGCCGCGTATAAAGTGGCTCCCACAGTTTTGTGGGAATTGGGGGCTGATATTATTCCCATTCATGATCAACCTGACGGACGCAACATCAATCATGAATGTGGTGCCACCGATGTGCGTGCCTTACAAAAGGCTGTGCTTGAGCATAAAGCGGATGTTGGCATTGCCTTAGACGGAGACGCCGATCGTATCGTCATGGTGGACGAAAAAGGAAAAATCCTGGATGGTGATCAATTACTAGCTCTGATTTCAAAATCTTGGCTTGAGAGAGGACAATTGCGTGGTCAGTGCGTGGTTGGCACTGTTATGGCTAATTTAGGATTTGAACGATTTTTGAAGGGACTTGATTTAAAGTTAATTCGAACATCTGTAGGTGATCGCTATGTTGGTGAATATATGCGGACCCATCAATGTAATGTAGGTGGCGAACAATCCGGTCATATTATTTTAAGTGATTATGCCCGTACCGGTGATGGACTTATGGCAAGTCTACAAATCTTAGCGGTCATTGTAGCGCAACAGAAAGCAGTATCTGAGGTGGCACACGTATTTGAACCTATGCCTCAAATTTTACAAAATATTCGTTTTCAAAATAATGGAAAAATGCCCCTTGAAAATCGACGGATTATTAAGAGCATTGAAGACGGTATTAAAAGATTGGGCACACAAGGGCATTTGTTGGTCCGAAAGTCAGGGACTGAACCTTTACTGCGTCTGATGGCACAAGGAGAGGATGAAACGTTGATTCAAAATGTGATTGGCGATATCACAAATGTGATCCATCAAGAAGGCTTTATTGACATCAAAGTTTAGGTAAAGATCAGTGAAACCCAATATTAAACCACAAAATCCTCATTTTGCCTCTGGCCCGTGTGCCAAATATAACTCTTGGCAATTGACAGATTTAGAAGGTGCCTTGATCGGTCGTTCTCATCGCTCAAAAGCGGCGATTCAAAGAATTGAAGAGGTTATAGCTCTGACACGTCAAGTGTTAGAAATTCCAGACTCTTATCATGTGGCACTGATTTCAGGATCGGCAACAGGGGCTATGGAGTGTTTGCTCTGGAATTTTCTGGGCAACCGACCGGTTGATGTTTTTGCCTGGGACGTCTTTGGCCAACGTTGGGCCGATGATATTAATCAAGAGCTTAAACTTGATCAGGTTACAGTATTTCAACCGGGCACAACGTTGGCACAAAGCCGCGCGCGTCATGATGTAGTGTTCACTTGGAATGCTACAACCTCTGGCACTTGTGTCTCTCAAAATATTGAATTGTTTCCTTCGGAAGATCGGCTTGTTCTTTGTGATGCAACTTCGGCGGTCTTTGCTGTGCCATTATTGTGGAACTTTTTAGACGCCACAGCTTTTTCTTGGCAAAAAGGACTGGGTGGTGAGGCTGGACAAGGGGTTATTATTTTAAGTCCAAAGGCCATGAAGCATCTTGCAACATATAAACCTAACTGGCCTATTCCTTATTTGTTTAGATTGTCCCAAGATTTGCAGGTTAAGACACCGATTTTTCAAGGTCAGACCCTTAATACAATTTCAATGTTGGTGCTAGAAGATGCCTATCAAGCTTTGAAGTGGTGTCAAGAAATGGGGGGGATGTCAGGTCTTTATAAAAAAACTTTAGAAAATTTTAACACAATCAAAATGTGGGTTGAAAAGACACCTTGGATTGATTTTTTGGAAACTCGCTCTGCGTATCGATCGCCCACATCTATATGTCTAAAATTTACAAGTAATGTGACGTGGGATTGGATTGATCAATTTTATGCTTTGATTGAACAAGAACAGGTTGGATTCGATTTGAAGAATCATCGTCGCGCACCACCAAGCCTTCGGATATGGGCAGGACCCACGGTTGAAAAAGAAAACATTGAAGCTTTGCTTCCTTGGCTGACTTGGGCTTATAATTTAATGAAATAGAATTAAACGATAAAGATATACATGATAAGGGCAGACACAGTTGTTTTAAAAAGAGGACGCCGCCTGTTACTATCAGGTCTTTCTTTTGACCTTAACCCGGGACAGTGTCTTGAAATTGTTGGCCCCAATGGATGTGGCAAAACGTCATTACTGAAATTATTGTCTCAACTGACACAACCCTTTAAGGGATCGATTCATTATTCTCTTCTTGATCAAAAACCTCTGTATTTAGCCCTTAAATCAGGATTTGATCCTGAACGATCTGTTTGGGATAATCTTTGTTATCTTTTAGCTCTTGAAAATCGTGACGATAAAAATCTTGAAAATATTTTTGTAAAATTTCAATTACAGTACTTTAAAGACAAACCCTATGGCTTTCTATCGGCTGGTCAAAAGCAACGCGCCCATTTAATGCGATTGCTATTATGGCCACGTCAATGTTGGTTGTTAGACGAGCCAATTACATCTTTGGATCAAGAAGGCGAAGATCTTTTAAGGCAGATTTGTCATGATCACCTGACAAAAGGGGGATCAATTTTGGTTGCAACGCCACGACCGCTGGGTATCGGTAAAGTGATTGATCTGACAAAATTAGAGGCTCTTCGTTTTGATTTTTTTGAAGAGTCAGAAGAAGTTAAATGGGCTTGAAAATACATCCTTTGCTATATCAAGAAATTCGGCGTCTAGGTTTTCATGTTCGTGATTTAATTTTAGTACAGTTTTTAAATTTAACTACCTTGAGTATTTTTTCTTTTTTGTTGCAAGAGATATTAATTTTATACCCAAAAGTGGGAGTGTGCTTTTTTTGGTTAACCCAGGGATCTGCCATTTTACTTCTCAGTGATCGTTTGTTTAGTAAAGATCTCAATCAAGGTTTTTTTGAAAACATTTTTAATTCCTCAACCTCATTGTCCGGTTTTATTGGCTTACGATGGTTTTTATTTGCAGTATCTTTTGCCATGTCAAGTGCGGTGATAATGCCCATTTCTTTAACGGTTTTGACATTAAATTTAGATTTGTGGGTTTATTTTTTGCTTTTCATTTTCCCCTATACCATACTGATGATGGGCTACAGCAGTTTGCTATCGCTTTTGACCCACGGTATGAGAAGTTATCTGATGCCAATCTTGCTTTTTCCAATCACAGTGCCTGTGTTAATTTTGGTGACATCCGGCAGTTTAGGTATTGATGTTAAAATGTGTTTTTTGTGTATAGTTGCACTTTTATTATGTGTACTCCCTTTCATCCTTTACTTAATAAAATTTATTCTCCAAGATATTTGGGAATCTTGTTAAGACATTTTTAAGTATCCGATTTTATCCTATTTTCAATTATTAAATATTTTGTTTAAAAAGCAAAAATATTTAACTCTTTTTAATAGAATTATATTTCAATAGAGATAGGAAGATAAAATTTGAGGCGTTTATTTTGACGTCTCATTTACCAAGGAGAAAGATGATGAGGGAGAGTATTCAACATAAATTGGATGTCGTTCGGCCTCCACGTGTACACATTACATACGATGTTGAATTGGCCGGTGCCATAACATCACGCGAATTGCCTTATGTATTAGGCATTATTGTTGACTTGTCAGGTATGTCTGAGGTTGAAAAACCTTTGTTAAAAGACCGTAAGTTCATTGACATGGCCAGTGATAATTTCAATGACATTATGAAGTCCATCAGCCCCCAATTGAGGGCGACCATTAAAAACAAAGTAGGGGACGCCAAAACACCCCTTGATTTAAATTTGACTTTTTCGTCAATGGATGATTTTGGACCGACAAATTTGGTTCTTCAAGTGCCAGAGATGAAAAATTTACACGACTCCCGCGTGCGCCTTAATGACTTGCTCAGTAAATTGGACGGCAACGAAGTGTTGAATAAATCACTCGATGGTGTGATCTCAGGCGAGACCAAAGATACCGATGCCGGTCATTTGATCAAGGAAGCAAATTTAATTCGCGATCCTTCTCAAACCGAAAACACTAAAGCCATCATCAATGAATTTTTAGAATTGGTGAAAGATGAGAAAAAACCATCCGGTAGTGCCATTGCAGTTGTCACACAAAGAATGGCAGAACTCGATCAAACCCTTTCCAATCAATTGAACGAACTTCTGCATAATCCAGACTTTCAAAAAATTGAAGCCACATGGCGCGGTCTCGATTTCTTGCTCAGAAATACCGATCAAAGTTCTCGTCTCAAGATTCGTGTTTTGAACATTTCACGTCAAGAATTGCAATACGATCTTGAAAGAGCCATGGAATTTGACCAAAGTCAACTTTTCAAGAAAGTTTATGAAGAAGAATACGGCACCTTTGGTGGATCACCTTTCTCAATCCTGATGTCAGAAATTGAATTTGGCCGGTCTCCTGAAGACATCGAACTATTGACCAAAATCTCACAAGTGGCTGCTGCCGCCCATGCGCCTTTTGTCGCCGCTGCCAGTCCTACTTTGTTTGATCTTGATAGTTTTAATGATCTGGGTCATCCTCGGGATTTGTCACGGATTTTTGATAACACAGAACTCGGTAAATGGAATTCTTTCCGGGAATCTGAAGATTCACGTTATGTTGCTCTAACATTGCCTCATGTGTTAATGCGGGCACCTTATGGCAACAACGGCACCATCGTCTATGGCATGGACTTCCAAGAGGACATCGATGGTACAGACAATTCAAAATTCTGTTGGGGATCACCCGCTTGGGCTTTGGCACAACGCGTTTTGAATTCAGCCGCTTTGTACTCCTGGCCTGCCGCTATCCGCGGTGTCGAAAGTGGTGGACTTGTCGAAGATTTGCCTTACTACACCTTCAAAACCACCGATGGGGACGTTGCTTTAAAATGTCCAACGGAAGTGGCTATTACAGATCGTCGTGAGAAGGAATTAGGTGAACTTGGCTTTATATCCCTCTGTCATTGTAAAAATCATGATTATGCCGCGTTCTTTAGTTCACAAACAGCCCAAAAGACAAAGTTGTATAATCTAGATGAAGCCAATGCCAATGCCCGTTTGTCCACAAGACTGACCTATATGTTGGCCGCCTCACGCTTTGCTCATTATATCAAAGTTTTGATGCGCGATAAAATTGGTAGCTCTATGTCACGTAAAAATATTGAAACTTATCTAAATAATTGGTTAGCTTCTTATGTTTTATTGAGTGATGAAGCTGGACAAATTGCCAAATCACGCTTTCCTTTAAGAGAAGGAAGAGTCACAGTTGTCGAAGTCCCTGGACAACCAGGTAGCTATCGTGCTGTGGTATTCTTAAGACCACATTTTCAATTAGAAGAATTAACAGCTTCGATCCGACTGGTGGCCACATTGCCAAAGTCAGCTGTTTAATAAAAATAAGAAAAATAGGAGAGCATCATGGCAACTATAATAAAAAATCAACGCTCAAGAACTCTTGAAGTCTTGTCAAAAATTAACGTATCATTAGAAGAATATCTTGGCATTGACGATAACCAACGATTAGCAACGCCAAGATATATGATCAGAATGGATTCATTATTATCTTCACAAGTCGAAAATTTTAATGATGCAATTCAGTTGTATGAGTATGATCTTGATATGTCCCGTACTACTGATTCAAATATTGGAGATACCAAACAGGCGTCAGGACGTGTAGAATTTTCTAATCCTGTTATTTTTATCTCTAATGTAACCTTTACACCTACCTTAACTCAACGTTTGATTGATGGTATAATAATTGAAAAAATTGAATTTATACGACTCCAAAATATCGAGAAAAAAAATCAGCCTGCTGAAACTATAACTTTTAAAAATTGTTATTTTCAAGCTATTGCTTTAAGAAAGACTATTTTAGTTGGTGATTTCAGATTCTCAGAATATTCACATTGGTTATCTTCTATTAGCCAAGATGGCAAAAACAATGGTAATTTAGCTGCAAGTTATAATCTTGTTACCGGTAATAGTGATGTAAGTAGTGGTGGCGATGGTGAAGAGGCATAAATGAAAAATTAAAGTCTCATGAAACCCAACCGTCAGATGTTAACAAAATTAGATCGGAAAGAGAGCCAAGTCTCTCTTTTCGATCGTCTTTGTTGGAACGAATATCAAGAATTAGAGACCGATTTGGACGCTTATAAAGCGTCGATTCAACGCGAGTTAGAGATTATTTTAAACACCCGTCCCACCGCTCTAAATTGGAATTTCAGCGACCAATCTGAGGAGATGGTACGTCGTTTGCCAGAATATTTTGGTCTGCATGATTTTATCCTTGAACAAGCCTCGAATAATTTAGGACGTCTGAAGGTAGCTCAAGAAATTAAGACAGTGATTGAGCTGTATGAACCACGTCTTAAAAATGTCACCGTTAAATTCAATGTAAAGTTGATTCAAAATTCATCGGTCTTTATCGAAATTACCGGCGATATTTTTTATCAAAACACCGTTGAGCGGGCGGCTTTTCGCCTGCGTGTCTTTAACCTTTTTCAAAATAAAGTATAGCGTGTGATATTGAAGAAAAGTCCTGAGCAAAGCTCAGTGTATTTTTCTGTAAGTTTAAGATGATATTTTCTTAATATAATAAGCCACCAACTTTTTGATGTAATCACCTTTGCCATTGAGGAATTTTAAAAGAATATTAAATGCCCAATAATAAGTCGGTCGGAACATCATTTGAATTTTATCAGCGATCGGTTGATTTAGGGGCGGTACATCACAATATTTATAATAATCCTTCAACCAGGAATGATACAAAATGGCTGTTTTATAAATGTCAGGCACTGAAAATAACAAATGTAATTCAATATATTTTAAAGACGTCAACGCAAATTGTGTTTGATCCAATACCAAAAAATTATTGGCAATCAAACGCTCAGATAACACAACATTGTGATGCGAGACATCTTGGGTGTGCGCAAAATCAAGGGATGGATAAAATTTTTTGAAGAAGCTTGAGGTGATATATTCCTCAGGTGACATCTTCCAAAGACGGGCGGGAAATAAATCATGATGATGTTTGGGATGAGTTAAAAACCATTGAGAGAATTCAGGCTCAGGGGTCAGAGGAATGTCGTAAAGGTTCCACAAATCTTCTTTATATCCAAAGTAGGCCCAATCGCTGATGTGATAGGGACGATGGGTTTCAAGACCAAGATTTATCTCTCTTTTTAAGCTATGAATACTAAAGGCCAGGATACGACTTTTGACAAATTTGCAATCTGGGTCATAATGATTAAAATGGTCAAAAAAATTCAAAAAAGATTTTGAAAAGACAAACAAATCCGACCGAACTTTAAAGACATACTTTCTGGTAGCCGCTTCAATGCCATTTCTGGTTGAGGTAATGAGTCGGTTGCAATTGTTAAATATTTTATCCTCGCGGTAGATAAAGCTGGTGGCACCTGGATCGTCTGAGATCACCAATTTATCATGAGGAATGCCACTCACATCTGAGCCTTGCCAGGTCGAGAGAATCAATTCACTTGTTGGGAATAATTTTTTGAGCCGCTGACACACCAGTTTTGTCGTGTGATCCGTGATGCCAAAACTAGAATTCAACAAAATGGGACCCTGAACCACAATTGAGATATCTTGATCTTGAATTGAAAATTTCTTATTGAGGTTCATGCCCATAAAATACCCCTTTAAATTTATATAATTTTAAGGATATTAAAACATATCAACAAATTCACCTATAAAGAAATCAAGTATTTATCTTTAAAACAATACATCAGAGAAAAAATAGATGAAAAATTTTTGCTTAAAATACCAAAATTTAGCTTATAGCCTCTTGAATCCTGAAAACAGCTATGATAGTGCTTACAGGCATGAAAGCCGGATTAGCTCAGCTGGTAGAGCAACTGATTTGTAATCAGTAGGTCGGGGGTTCGAATCCGTCATCCGGCACCATGCTTCGAATAAGTTTTTCTCTTATATCATAGATATCTTTGATCTAAGATCACAAATCTTCTTTACACAGATAATTTTTTAATGAACCACGGATGAATTATCAATGGGAAAAGTTAATGAAATTAAAGTTCCCTCTTTTAAAGATCCCCCTTGTGCTTTAATTTCACCATCATACTTATGTACAATACGCTGACATATAGTAAGCCCTAACCCCATCCCTGAAATTTCTTCAGATGAATGTAATCGATAAAAGGGTTGAAAGATTTTTTGTTGTTGATTGTCTTCAAGGCCTATTCCATTGTCTTGAATTTGAATTTGTAAAGTGTGAGAATTTTTCAAAAATGTTGAAATTTGAATCTCTAAAGGACGAGTTGAATTTTTATATTTTATACAATTGTCTAAAAGATTGAAAAACAATTGCGTAAAATGGTTTTTTCCCATTTTTAAAGAGAAGATAGCATGAGATTTAAAAAATATTTGACCTTTCACATTTTTAAGTAAAGATCGATAATCATCAATAATTTCTTCTATTAACTCATTAACATTTAAAAAGTTTTGAGCTCGTTTAGAATTTGCAATATTGCCCAAGTCTTGAAGGCTTTCAAGGCGGTTGTTCGCTTCATTTAAAAACTTCATGCTTTTATTGACAATGAGTTGGGCATCAGGCGTTAATTCTGATTCATGTTCAGCTTTCAATAAGCCTGTAAATATATGGGCTTTTTGAATGGGTGATTTCAAATCATGGGCGGCCATATATCCAAATTGCCTTAATTCTTCCACTTGCTTGTAAAGACTCATCACGGCTTGTTCTCTTTTTTTCTGTGTGATGATTTGATCTATCTTTCGATCAAGGATTTGAGAGACTTTGTTTTTGCCTAAATAATCTTGAGAAGGAATATAAAATTGATTGGGATATACACTTCCACGAATATGACAAAGAGGGTGGACATCAATAATATGATTCAACACCTCAGGATTGAATAAACGCGCATCATATTGACACAATCCAACACAATTAAAATGGTTGAAAAAATCATTATTTAAGCGTGCTTCATATTCGATTAGTAATTCAATATTATTTTGATTTTTAAGCGCCCAACACATTTCTCCGGTCGCCCTTAAAGCACTATATCCTTCTTGTTCAGCTTTAACACATTCTCCTTTAAGCATCTCGATCATCTTTGAGGGATTAAAGATTTCAGATCCTAAAAATACATCATTTGTCCCATAAAAAGCTAATTGACCTTTATTTATATAATCTTGGGGCCTTATTTTCAATTCATGTAAATAGGTACAAATTTGCTCTTTTACATCAGGATTCGTTACGTAAACAATTTTTTGATTTTCATTTAAACCATTAATAATAAAATCTGTGATATAAGATTTAAATTCATTTTGATCGTAAAAAATAGAGCAAACATGATTGCTGGGATTAAGATTTTTTGTCGTATATACATCTTGATCGTAGCTATAAAATATATTTTTACTATCCATTCAACCCACCAAATCTTTTCCTAAAATTTTAATTAATAGTCCAATTTTAATAGAAAAAAATAAATTAAAAATTAAAAATTCATTAATTTTTTAAATATTTTTTATCTTAAGCTTCAAAAAAAATGAGATTAAATATTTGTGTTTTTCTATAAAAAAGCTATAAAATAAAAATTAAAAAGGCGTAGGGATATTATGTTTTTTCAAAAAAAATCTTTATTGTTATTTTCAGGAATACTTTTCTTTTGCGCTTTGGGACAGGCTCAAGAATTACCCAAAGGGTTTGTGTATCTGCATCAGATAGATGACTCAATTTTACAAAAGATGGATTTTTCAACCTCAGATAATTTTGTGGGCATCCCCATTGAAGGGTATCACGGTAGCCAAATTATTTGTACCAAGGCCGCGGCAGATTCTTTAAAAAAGGTGCAATATTCACTACAAGAAAAATATCCTCACTATGTTCTTCAAGTGATGGATGCCTACCGTCCGGCTAAAGGTGTTTGGCATATCAAAAGGTGGGCTGATAATTTGCATGATCAAGGCACCAAGGCCAAGTATTATCCTGATATAGATAAAAAAGAGGTTAAAAAATTTATGGCATCCAAAAATTCACCCCATAGTCGTGGTAGCACCGTCGATGTGGCCATCATCGACACAACCACTGGAAAATCGGTGGATTACGGTCCTAAAAAATTTGGTAAAGCCTCACATTTTGATTACCCAGATTTAACACAAATGCAACGTGACAATCGATTGATGTTGCGTCGTTTGATGACGGCTCAAGGATTTAAATCACTGAACAGTGAATTTTGGCATTTCACCTTAGCCCATGAACCTTTTCCTCATACCTATTTTGATTTTGATATTGTGAATGCCAAATAATTTTTGTCAAAATAAGACAAGATTGATTGTGTATTACACATTTTCTCGATACTGTTTTTTTCAGTAAATGTTGAAAATTTTTAGGAATATCATTGGTGTCCGATCAAAAACGTGGCTTGCATGCCAATTCACAAGAGCGCACTCAACTTTCAACAGCAATTCCAGAAAAAGAGGTAAAAAAAACCAAAAAGGCGCGTCAGTCGTCAGATGATTCAAAACGACAAAAATCCCCACGTACATCACGCAAAATTACACGGAAGATGGTCATTTGGTTGTTGAATATTGCCTTGTGGATGCTGATTTTATTGGGCGTTATCGTGTTTTGGTTTTCTTATGACTTGCCGTCGATTAAACGTCTTGAAAATGTCACCCGTAAACCCAGTGTGACATTGCTGGCACGGGATGGATCAGTCATGGCAACTTATGGCGATCTTTATGGCTCTTTTGTTGAAGCTCAAAATTTGCCGCCTCATGTATCGGGGGCGATTATGGCCATTGAGGACCGACGCTTTTTCTATCATTTTGGTGTCGATATTTTGGGTGTTTTGCGGGCAGCTTGGGTGAATTATCAATCGGGCCGTGTCGTTCAAGGGGGAAGCACCTTAACGCAACAGTTAGCCAAAAACTTTCTCCTGAGTGAAAAATTATATGAACCCACCAATCGGTCTTTACGTCGAAAGGTTCAAGAGGTTCTTTTGGCCTTGTGGCTTGAACGTAATTTCTCCAAAACACAGATTTTAACGATTTATTTGAACCGTGTGTATTTAGGCGCAGGCGTTTACGGCATCGATGCTGCGGCACAAAAGTATTTCAGTAAACCCGCCAAAGAACTTGATATTTATGAATCAGCGGTCATTGCCGGTTTGTTAAAGGCACCTTCACGATATTCACCTCTAACCAATCCCGATTTGGCCCATCAGCGGGGACAGGTTGTGTTAGAAGCTATGTTGGACGCCGGTTTCATCACCTCACAACAACGCACACTTTATCGTGAATTTTCTCAACCTTTTCACAATACACCACAAAAATCTTTGGTGGGACGTTATTTTGCCGATTGGATTTTTGAACATTTAGATGAATATATTAAAATTGAAGATGATGTGGTGGTACAAACGACTTTGGACCCTCGTTTACAAAGATTGGCTGAAGAAAAAGCCACTGAAATTTTAATCAAAGAAGGCGAAAAGCTAAACATTCAGCAAGCAGCCCTGGTTGCCATGACGCCTGATGGGGGTGTTCGTGCTCTGGTTGGTGGTGTCGATTATCGTAAATCTCAATTCAATCGTGCGACCCAAGCACGTCGTCAGATGGGATCATCTTTTAAATATTTTATCTTTTTGTGTGCCCTTGAAAATGGCTATACGCCGTCTTCTTTGGTTAACGATACCTTGGTGCGGATTGGCAAATGGCAGCCAAAGAATTATAAATATAAATCGCGCGGTGAAATCAGTTTAACCGATGCCTTTGCTTATTCGGCCAATGCAGTGGCGGTACGTCTTGCCTCTCGCGTGGGCCTTGCGCAGATGAGAACTATGGCCCAACGTTTGGGTATCACCAGTGTGCAGCCCAAAGATATGACCATTTCATTGGGATCAGGTGAGGCCACTTTGCTGGAGCTGACCGCGGCCTATGCCACCGTGGCCAATCATGGCTTTGGCGTGTGGCCTTACGGTATTGTCGAAATCAAGTCTGCCCGCGACCAAAGTATTTTATACAAACGAAAAAGCCAAGGTGCCGGCCGTATTGTCAAATCTCAAACGGTGGTCCATATGTTGCAATTGATGAAAGCTGCATTCACCTATGGCACGGGAAAGGCCGCTAACATTGGACGTCCCTGTGCTGGAAAAACAGGCACTAGTCAAAATTATCGTGATGCCTGGAGCATTGGCTTTACCCCCGATTTGGTCACCGGTGTTTGGTTAGGCAATGACAACGGCAGCTATATGAAAACGGTGACCGGTGGTAAAACGCCCGCACAAATTTGGCACGCTTTTATGACTGAGGCCCATGCACCATATCCTGTACATTACTTTCCTGGTGGTTGATATTCATTCAAGCCTTGACACAAGTGCATAAAATTTATATCAACCCAATAATGTTTTTTAAAAAAGGATATGGATGTTTATGAAAAAAAATATAATTGTGTTGAGTTTTCTGGGATTGATTTCAAATTTTGCGGTGGCGAGTGCTTTATGGGGAGAAAAAAATCCAGCTCGTCTCGAAAGCGAAATAAAGGATAATAAAGCACTTACTCTACGTCAGAAAAATGATTTTTATTCACAATATGATGCAAATTTACATGAGAACGTACAATCGTCATTTGTAGAAATGGTCTCTTATTATGACAAAAGTGAACATTCAAAAAAACTTGGATATATTTTTTTATCATCCGAAATGATTGCAAAGCTTATGTTAGAGGGTTTTACATTTTATCCTACAAAGAAAACTACCTAACGCTAAAAAAGATTAATCTTGCGCTGGAGCTGATTGCGCACGGGTCTCGTGGTAAATTAAATAAAGACCGGCACAGATAATTAAAAGTCCACCCAGCATGGCTTCATGGCTGGGGACTTCACCCCATATAAAGTAACCGTACATGGTACTCCACAAAATCGATGTATAAATTACCGGTGCGACTTGGGTTGCTTGGGCATACCTGTAAGCATAGGTTAACAGAATCTGTGCGGTACCCGCACCCACACCCAAGAATGCCAATTTCAAAAAGTCAGTAAAACTTGGTGTGATCCAAACAAAGGGCATAAAGCATAATGCAATGCTGGCCGCAAAAAGAGAACAATAAAAAACGATGGTGCTGCTGTGATTGGTGCGTGACAAAAGACGGGCAAAGATCATCAAAACACCGTCGCCGAAGGCAAATATTAGACACATTAAAGCACTGTAATTAAACAACTCACCCGATGGATTGGCCATGACCAAAATACCCGCAAATCCTAAGATAACTGCAAGCCACCGATGAAATCCAACCCGTTCTTTTAAGATAGGATAAGACATTAGTGTGACAAAGAAGATGGTTGAAAAACAAATAGCATTGGCATCGGCCAAAGGCAATTGTTTGAACGAGGTAAACAACATGGTCAAATTCAAAACCGCCATGCAACCACAGAAAAAATGAGATTTTAAATTGTTGGTTTTTAAAGTATGAAGACCACCGCTTTGATAAATCATAAAAGCACAAGGGATCAGTGCCAAAGAAAAACGCAGGAAAATAATTTGCATCAGCGGATAAGACCCCATCACATCTTTGACCACCGCATTAACCGTGGCGTACATAAAAATCGCTAGCATCATACAGATGATGCCCCACCGGACATTAACAACAGACGAAGAAGTCATGACATCTCTTTTCTTTAAAAAATTATTATCATCTTTATCATAAGGCCTTGGAATTTATCAATCTGAATTTAAAGATTTTATTAAAAAGTTGTCGAATCATGTCCTTTTTTTCAATGATAGGAGAAAAGGAAAATTTCATGACTTTGCCTCAAAAATTGCCCAAAAAAGCAATTATTTCTAAAAATTTACAAAAAACTGATTTAACAAAAGTTAAAAAGACATCGTGCTTAAGTCCTCAAGATAAACTTTTACAAGATCTAGAGGCGATGTATCAAGCAGCCTTTGACGCCAAAAATTTTGCCGTGGCTTTGCGTATTCTTGAATTGCGTGGCAAACAATTGGGCTTATTTATGGACAAAAAATCAGAGCCAGTTAAATCATTGCAACAAATGTCAGAACAAGAGCTTCAAGCATTACTTGGAAATTAAAAGTTATTTTGCTGATTGAAGTCCATAGAAATACTTGTTAAATATTTTTAATATTTTAAGCTGCGGCTTTATTTTTATTAAAAAAGAGTCTTTCATGCGTCTACAAAGAGATTATTTTCTACAACCAACCCTTCACGTCGCCCAAGATTTATTAGGAAAAAAACTTACCTTTAAAGATTTTTCCGGCATCATTACTGAAACCGAAGCCTATATTAGTCAGGACGATCCTGCCTGTCATGCGGCACGCGGACGAACCCCCAGGACGTCTATTATGTTTGGTGTGGGCGGATTCAGTTATGTCTATTTTATTTATGGCATGTATTTTTGTTTTAATGTGGTGACAGAGGCCGAAGGCTTTCCCGCGGCTGTTTTGATCCGAGGTCTCAGGCTTTTAAATCCAGAAACTAAAAATTTCGATGGACCCGGGAAGCTTTGCCGTCATTTAGGGATTACCAAAGAACACAACGGCATTGACTTGACATGTGCCGAAGATTTTTATATCGAAGATAGCCATCTTAAGCCAGATTTTCTGGCAACACCGCGAATTGGCATTAAAGTCGCAACAGATAAATTATGGCGATTTGTGGAAGTCAAAAGGACTTAATCTTTAAAAACTTTTTACAAACTTAACCGGCTTTTAAAAATCGTGTAGCACTTTCGCGACCAAACAGGGCCAAGAGAAGGCGAGCGGCTTGTCCTTGGGCACTCATGAGTTGAGGATCGCGTTTTAAAAGATCCAAAGATTCCTGTTGGGCCAAGGCCAATAGATCGTGATGGCATCCTAAATCTGCCAAATGAAAGACAGGCATGCCGCTTTGCTTCAGCCCCAGGGCGTCGCCACCGCCGCGCAACCTTAAATCTTCTTCAGCAATTTTGAAACCGTCGTTAGTGCTTTTCATAATCTTTAAGCGCGCTTTGGCGTTGTCACTGAGAGAAGAATTTTGATAGAGCAAAATACACGTCGAGGCCCGCTTGCCACGACCAATACGTCCGCGCAGCTGATGCAGTTGTGACAGGCCAAAGCGCTCGGCATGTTCAATTACCATGATGGTGGCATCTTCCACATGAACGCCAACTTCAACAACCGTGGTGGCCACCAGAATTTTTAAATCACCCTCTCTAAATTGTGTCATGACAACGTCGCGCTCTGGTCCCTTAATACGGCCATGAACCAATCCTGTTATTCCTGGAAAGCGAAGATTTAAAAGTTCAAAACGTTTTTCAGCCGCGGCCAAATCGAGATTTTCAGATTCTTCAACCAAAGGGCAAATCCAATAGATTTTTTCGCCCTCTTGCAGCACACGTTGAATGCCGTCAATGACGTCTTCCAAGCGGTCAAGGGCAATGGCTTTGGTTTGAATTTCTTGACGCCCCGATGGTTTTTGTCGCAAATAAGATGTCGAAAGATCGCCGTAGACTGCGAGCATCAGCGTACGTGGAATGGGAGTGGCTGTCATCGACAACACATCGACACGTTGACCTTTTTCCGCGAGAGTTAGCCGTTGTTCCACCCCAAAACGGTGCTGTTCATCGACCACAATTAAGCCAAGGTTTTGGAAAACAACGCCTTCTTGGACCAAGGCATGAGTCCCTACTATAATTTGAATTTGCCCGGTGCTGAGGCGTTCATATTTGTCTTTCTTTACCTTTGCTGTGTCTTTTCCCAGTAAAATTTCTAAAGAAATACCTGCGGTCTCGGCCCACGGAAGAAGCGTTTGAAAATGCTGTTTCACCAAAATTTCGGTGGGTGCGAGTAAGGCACCTTGGAAGCCGGCTTCAACTGCTTTTAAAAGACTTAAAAAGGCTACAATGGTTTTTCCCGCACCGACGTCACCTTGCAGCAACCGAATCATACGATGAGGGCTTTCCATATCCGATTTGATTTCTTCAAGGGATTGCTCTTGATCTCCTGTCAATTGAAAGGGAAGCAGGGCGCGGACTTTGTTTTGCATCTCGCCGGTGCCACGAATTTCTTGACCATTTTGGGCACCGTGGGCTTGTCGGACGATGATGATTGCCAACTGGTTGGCCAACAATTCATCAAAAGCCAGTCGCCGTCTTTGAATAGACGAAGGAAAAGCATCGGTCTCTTCAAGGGGCTTATGACAGCGATTTAAAGATTCATGCCAAGGTTGCCATTGATATTTTTGTAGAAGATGAGGTGAGATCCACTCAGGCAACGCTTGAACCCGTTGCAAAGCAGAATTGACAATCTTGCGCATTTGCTTTTGCGTCAGACTTTGCGTCAGAGCATAAACCGGTTCAACACCTTGCCATTCTTTGAGACTTTCAGGTGATCCCACATGATCAGGATGGGTGATTTGCAATTTTCCTTGAAAGTTTTCAAAGCGGCCACTGATCAGGCGTTGAGAACCGACGGGAAGATTTTGCTCAAGATATTGAGACCTTCCGTTGAAAAAAATTAAATCTAAAAATCGAGTACTGTCTCCCACGGCAATGCGGTAGGGACGTTTTGATCCTGATTTGAATCTCTCTGACGAAGGAAAATGTTGCAACACTTCCGCTTGAAAGGTAATCAGCTCACCCGGCACCGCTTGGCCTAAATTTTGAATATAATGACGACGCTGGACCGCATAAGGTAAATGCCACAAAATTGACAACACATTATGGCAATCGAGTCGTTCTAAAACTTTGGCCAAACTTGGGCCTACGCCGCCAAGGGATTGAAGAGAAGCCATAAGCGGAATGAGACAATCTGGTCTTATAATCTGATTACTCCTGTTTGGTAAAATAGACAACCAAAGCCGTTAAGCTGGTCAATAAGGTTAAATAAAAAGCAGGCCAAAAAATATTATGTTGTAAATACCAAAATCCTAAACAAAGAGGTGTTAGAGTACGTCCAATAATTGATGCACCAAAGGCATTGCCCAAACCAACACATAAATATTTTTCAGGCATTTTAAACAAACTGTTTAACCAAAAGTTTAAAGGACAGGCAAACAAAACACCCCAAATGATAAACCAAAATCGTACAAAAGTCACATATTCCCATGACGCATTTTGTAGACCATAAAATAAAGGAATGATGGTCAAACTTAGAACACATGCAGCTCCCGCCATCATGTTGGTTGGCTTATATTTTGATGAAAAGCGTCCTATAAGGGGAAAGAGACTTAAGTCAACAATTAACAGGGCAGTATTTAATGTCATCATATCCACCAGCGTCATCGTAGTCACCAGTGGCACCAACGTGTTCATCAACACAAAAGGCACCGCGTAGGTGAGTTGTGAAAATCCAGATACCACGAAAGTGCGTATGATATTGATGCGATGGGTCCAAATCAGACTGAATTTTAAGGCGTTATAACCTTGTAATAAATTTTTATGATTAAGGTTATCTTCAGATTTTGTATAACGTCTTAAAACCAAAGCCATGAATCCCACCAGGCCGCCCAGCCAAAAGCAAATGCGCCAGTTGATAACAAAGTTTGATATCACTAAAGTGGCCATACCGGACGCTAAAATAATACCCAAAAGAGAGGAGCTTTGATATAAATAAGACGCCTTTAAAGCAGGCTCTTGGGTTTTGTTTTCTAAAATATACAGCTTGGCAAGTGTACTTTCGCCCGACGCGAAGACCCCTTTGATCATGCGCACAACAATGAGTAAAGTAGGTGCCAACCATCCGGCATCATGATAGATGGGCAAAAATCCAATCAGTGTAGTGGTCAAAGCTACACCGATGAGAGAATAACAAAGACTTTTTAAGGGACCTCGGTACCAAGCCAATGTGCCGAATAACAAAGCACCCAAAGGACGAGTGACCAAAGACGTGGCCATCACACTGTAAGCCAAAATAACTTGAACCAAAGGATCGGCATGCGGGAAAAATAAAGGTCCTAAAACAGGTGCTAAGAAACCATAGAGTGCGGTATCAAAATGATCTAAGGCATTGGCAATAAGAATTGATCTATCACGTGCATTTAAAGTTAACGTCTTCATTTTCCAATCATAAATCAGAATTTTAGGAACGTTAAGGTTTAATTTTTTAAAATTGAAGAAAAGTCCCCCATAAAATTTAGGAGACTTTTTTTTAAATGTGATTATTTAAAAACATCAATGTTTGTCTTAGGCACTTTTTTGGACCACAGGTAAGTCGTTCGTGTTTCGATCAAGTTCGTTTAAAACTTTTTTAAATTTATGTTTAGAGAATTTTCTCTTTTCTTTGTCTGTTGTATCTTGCGCCATAAATTCTTGTTCTTTTTTCTTATAATGGGCACGTGCTTTTAAAACTTGAGCAATTTCACTGATAACATCTTTATTTTGTTCGATATAAAGTTGAGCCACATGTTCTAAAGCTTGTCGATTTTGTAAGCTGACATTGTCCATCGCTTCCATACTTTTGGTAATATCAGGATTGAGACGCCAGTAACGGGTGATCATATTATCTTTTTCATCTCTATAAGAAGGCAGAAAGGTTCGCATTTGTTGATCATTGGATTGACTGGGCATGCCCAATGTTAGATTTATTAAAGGAGACAGCCAATTTAAAACGCCGGCATTGCGCATTGAATCATAAGATTGATGGGTTTCAACATAACCGGTTCCCAACGAAATAAAGCGAACATTTTTACAAAGATAGCTGTTAATAACTTGACGTTGAATATCAGTTTCCATTTTTAATTCTTCATCAACTTCCTGATAAATCATATCTGAGATATCGGCATAAGCACGCGTTGAGGGATTGTTCATACTGCTGATGCCGCCATCAACAAAATATCGAAGTTTATCGACTTCAAAACCTTCAGACGTTTTCTTCAAAGGGTGGATGGCCGCAACCGGAAGATAAGTCGGTGCCGCGGCTGTTGCCTTGACGACATCATGCATGTACCAATCTGTATAAGGATCATCACTGTAAAAAACATATGGCACATCAGGATCAATGTTGTTCGCCACAATACCAACTTTGGTAATGGATGACGACATAAGGCCGTCTGCAAAATATTGTTTGGCGACCTTTTGAATACCATTGCCTGAATATCGAGCACCCAAAAAACCATTTAAGGTATAAACTTTACGAAAGCTCAAAGGTGGGAAGATATCTTTACTGTACTGATGATAAATATTTAAAAGATCTGAGGCTTGATATTTTGGTTTTGATGGATCATTTTCATCAGGATAATTTAATCCCAGGGTTAAAATACCACCGGTTGAGGTACCTTCCATTAAATCACATCCTTCGGCAATGCGAACGCCAGCTTCTTTTTCAATGGCGGCCGCGATCGTGAGAGGAATAATGCCCCGAATACCACCGCCATCACAGGTGAGGACAACTTTGGTATGAGGGTTGATAAGATCTCGATATTCATCAATTTTACCTGATGCATAAGAGGAATAAGAAAAAAATAACACTGTTGATAAGTATAGATTAAATTTATTATAATATTGACGAGTAATTAGCATTTTTGTTCCTTTAATTTAATAATTAATGCTAATGTTAAACTCGTAAATAAATAATAAATTATTTTAATATTTTTAAAAATAAATAAAAATTATTTTTTATATAAAAAATGAAATTTTCTGTTCGTTTTCCTCTTGACGAATTCAAGCTGGTTTGACAATGGTGAGAAGATAAAATTAAAAATTTGAAAGAAAGTCATGGCCGGACATTCACAATTTAAAAACATTATGCACCGCAAAGGGGCACAAGATGCCAAACGCGCAAAAGTATTTACCAAATTAATTCGCGAATTAACAGTGGCTGCAAAAGAGGGCGGTAGTGATATCAGCGCCAATGCCCGTTTGCGGGCCGCAACCATTGCAGCGCGCGGTGCTAACATGCCTAAAGACACCATGGAACGCGCCATCAAACGGGCGGCTGGTGGTGAAGACAGCGCGGATTATGTTGAAATGCGGTACGAGGGTTATGGGCCAGGGGGTGTTGCTGTTATTGTCGAAGCATTGACAGACAATCGCAATCGTACAGCCTCAGATGTCAGGTCTACTTTTGCCAAATATGGCGGCAACTTAGGTGAAAGCAACAGCGTCAGCTTTCAATTTGATCGCTTAGGTGAAATTCAGTATTCTGCTGCCAAAGCATCAAATGATGCCATGTTTGAAGCAGCCCTCGAGGCAGGTGCTAGTGATGTTATGTCAAATCCTGAGAGTCATGAGATTTATTGTGATCCTACTCAATTGGCCAGTATCCGTGATGCCTTGATGGTTAAATTTGGCGATCCAAATTCTGCTAAATTGATTTGGCGTGCCCAAAATACGCTTCCTTTGGGTGTTGATGATGCTAAAACACTTTTTAAAATGATCGATGTGTTGGAAGACAATGACGATATTCAATTAATTTCAGCCAATTATGATTTATCCCCTGACGTGATGAAAGAATTGGAAGATTGAAGTTATAAGGGGTGCCTTTTAAAGAAAATCAACTCCCTTTACCTCTTAATCGTACAATTACAGAAAAAATTTAATGAAGGAATTTGAAGATCAAATTTTTTGAAGTTCACTTAATTTGATGAACGAGGATGACAATAAACATTGCCTAGAAAGCCACATACGTCATTATTTTGATTATCAAAAGATATAATATTTGCCCAATAGGCCTCAACATTTTCTATACTATTTGGATAAAAAACAGTTTTGTGGATCAATATAAATTTGCATGTTATTCCTAAAAACTTATCTTCGTATGCTTTTTGAAGTAAATCTTGATTATATTGATTTTCAGCACATGACGGACAATAATATTCTTTAAAAATAAGAGATTCTCCAGATTTAAATTTAATAACCAAATCTAAATATTTTTGTGAATAGATAATT
Source organism: Janthinobacterium lividum (assembly GCA_050954885.1). Classification (GTDB taxonomy): domain Bacteria; phylum Pseudomonadota; class Alphaproteobacteria; order Caedimonadales; family Caedimonadaceae; genus JBPBPI01. The sequence continues at coordinate 39,194 of JBPBPI010000059.1, forward strand.
TTGCTGATGACCTTAAAGGCAAACATCTTTGTAAGTTTTTGGGAAAGTAAAAGCATATCTGATTCATTTGATTTCCAATGATAACGGTTCATATGCTTCCAAGGTTTTGTCAAATGAGTCATTGATTAATACCTAATTTTTTTTAATACATTTACTAAAATTGTTTAGATGATCTGGATATTCATTTTAATTATACTTAAAGTACGCATTTTTTGTACGGTAAAAGATTAATAATAAAGGTATTATTCTTGTAAATCACTTCTTTTACATTTTAAATAGATGTTGTCTTTTTACAATTTAAAAAACATTGCAGACGATTAAGGATATTGAAGATGTTATCAGACAGGCTGACCGCGGGTGTTGACTGGGATAAATTAAGAACATTTTATTTTATTGCCAAAATTGGCTCTTTTACCCACACGGCGCAACATCTTCATATCAGTCAATCAGGCCTGAGTCGTGCCATTCAATCTTTGGAAGAACGCTTAGAATGTCAATTATTTTTTCGTATTCCCCGAGGTGTTGTCTTAACACCCAAGGGTCAAATCGTCTTTGAATGGGTTACGCAACTTTTTGATTCTTTAGAAATGATGAAAGAACGACTTCAAACGGAATCTGATGAACTTAAAGGATCTCTTAAGGTTGCCACCACCAATGCACTAGCATCAGCATGGATTATGTATTTATTGCCAGAATTTATCAAATCTTATCCAGATCTTGATTTAAACATCATTGGTAATGACCAAGAATTAGATTTAAGTTTGAGAGAAGCCGATGTTTTGATAAGACCCTATATGGTGAATCGTTCTGACCTTTCTCAAACACTTGTGATGAAATGGCACCTTAAGCTTTACGCAAGCCCCAGCTATCTTGAAGAATACGGCACACCGAAAAATGTCACAGATCTTAAAAATCATCGTTTAATTTCTTTTGGCGAAAAAATAGCCTTTCCTTATCAAAACATGGATTGGTTTTTAAGATTAGGTGCTGCCAGAGGTGAGAAACATAAATCATGTTTAAAAATCAATTCATCACATGGTCTTTTACAAGCGGCCGAAGACGGCATTGGTATTATTTCTTTTTCCCAAGAGTCGCCTCTTTTAGCACGTTCTAAATTAGTTCCTGTGCTACCAGAAATTCAAGGACCCGTGATTGAAATTTTTTATATTTATCCTAAAGAATATCAAGATGTTAAAAAAATTACTGTGCTGTTAAATTATTTAAAAGCAAAAATTTCTCAAAAAGATAATGCATAAATAAGACTTGCAATAGAGTCAAATTAGAATTATATTTTCTTTAAAAATATAGAGTTAACAGGGGAATATGAAAAATAAATCTCTTTTTGCTGTGATTGCGGGAACAGCTTTAGAATTTTATGACATAACACTTTACGGTTTTTTTGCAGTTCTTTTAGCGCCCCTTTATTTTCCATCAACAAATCCCCAGATATCTCTTCTGGTAAGTTTGGGAACTTTTGCTGCTGGTTTTGTCATGCGTCCTTTGGGTGGTCTTTTCTTTGGCTATATCGGTGATTGTTATGGCCGCAAAAAAGCTTTGATACTGGCAATTTCTCTTGTCTCTATGCCAACTTTTATCATTGGTTTTTTGCCAACCTATGAAGCTATTGGTATAATTGCACCCGTTATTTTGATCATATGTCGCCTTTTACAAGGATTGTGTGTGGGTGGTGAATATAGTGGTGCCGCTGTTTTTGTATCAGAACAAGCGCGCTTTCACCAAAGGGGACGCGCTGGCGGAATTTTATGTTCGGCTGCTTTTTTAGGGGCTATTTTGGGATCAGGAATTGGCGCGTTGTGTACATTAAATGCGATGCCATCTTGGGGATGGCGTCTTCCTTTTATCTTGGGCGGTATCATGGGACTTACAGCTTTGTTTTACCGACAAAATATTGAAGAATCGCACGATTTTGAAGAAGTTTCAAAAACTCATCAAACAGTTAAATTTCCTTTAAAAGAAGTTTGGAAGCAAAACAAATTAAGTTTATTTTGTACCTTTGCAATTGGGGGTAGTGTGCAAATCCCTTATTATATTGTGTCGATTTACATGAGTTTAATTCTTCAAAAAAAAATGGGATTTTCAGTGTCATCCGGACTTATGTTGAATGCTGGCATTATGATAATCTGGATGGTGCTGTTGCCAGTGGCGGGTCATCTTTCAGACCGGTGGGATCCTTTTAAATTGATGGAATTTTCGGTCATCAGTTTAATAATTTTGGCTTATCCCATTTTTTTAGTGATCGATTTGTATCCATCACTCACGGTTATGATCGCCGCACAATGTCTTATAAGTGGCCTAGGCGTTTGGTACATGGGCGTATCTCCAAGTCTGATGCCAAGGCTCTTTCCCGTGCGGCAACGAATGAGTGGCATGTCCATTGCCTTCAGCTTGGGGCAAGCGATATTTAGTGGCACCACACCCTTTATTGTAACCTTTTTGGTTTCATGGCTGGCAGATGATAAAGCACCTGCTTTTTACCTTATTTTTACAAGTTTTTTAGGGCTTGTTGCGATTCAAATGGCCAAAAATATTCTTAAAAATTCTAAATAATAAGATTTTTAATCAACATTTGAAGATGCCAATGCACGCGATAAAAAAGGCAAGCTGATATCAAAACGGTAATCTAAATTGGTATGATTGTCGGGAAACTCTTCATAAATATGCGTGATATTATGTTCATTTAATACTTTATGCAGACGTCGTGCACCAAAATGTAAGTGATAATGATCATGATCTCCGCAATCAATATAAATTCCTTCCAACTTCTTTAAGTTACCGATAAAATTTTGAGCAATGAGCGAGGGATCACATTGCTGCCAATTTTTCCAACGATCAGGTATAAGTTCACCTGTATAGAGATCAACAGGAAGTCGAAGTCCTAAAAATTGACTTGGATCAGGGTCATAGGCAGCCGCAAAAGATAAATTCATCAAACAAGTAAATTCGTTTGGTGTAAGCTTAGTCTTTTGTTCAAGATGATGAAAAATTTTTTCAATCGAGCGCCCATGCTTTTCAAGCTCGTAGAGAATTTCCGGCACATAACATAGAAACAACCATTCAAATCCCATACCCCCTGAATGACAAGCAATCGCACTCCAAACTTCGGGATGACGCATGCCATGCATGATGGCGCCAAATCCGCCTGAAGATTTGCCAAAACAAGCGCGATGGCCCGGGCCACCCACATTAAAGTTTTGCTCAACTGTGGTTAAAACCTCATGAATTAAAAAATCTTCATACAAGCCAATGACTGAACTATTGATATATTGATTGCCCCCCAGGCGAGTAAAACAATCGGGAAAGATTACTGCTGTTGGGGGCATCACGCCACTGCTAATAAGTCGATCCAATCTGGCAATCAAACTGCCATCAAATGGTTTCCAATCGATATAGGCAAGGCCTGAACTATTGTAGGGTGAAAATGCCATGAATAAAGGAATATGTTGAGATTCTCGATAATTTGCTGGCAGGTAAAGGGCAATTTCACGGGTAAAAGGATCTCCCAAAAGATTATTTTGCAAAAATTTACTTTCAATAAAGCGTCTTTCAATACGTCCTTTTGGATATGTCATTATATTACTTTGACCTCTTTTGTAAATTTTAAAATATTAAGTGTGTGAAGGGGTTGAAAGATGACATTTTCTAGGTGTTGTGTCATAGACCGTTGAACTTGAGATAGTTGTTTCCAACCTTTTAAAAGATCAAGATTTAAAATATTCCAGCTTTTATTAAAACAAGCCTTGATACCTTGCCTTGAAAGATAGTTATGGTCTGATGACAACATGGCTCCTAAATATATAGATTAACAAAATTGAACAGATAGGAAATTTACAAATATTTTAAGATTTTGGGGACACTCATTTTGCGCAAAAAGGCAAAAAAGGATGAGAAAAAGCTGAGGAAAATAAAAGAAAAATTTTTATTAAATAAATTTAAGAACATTATTAAAAACTAAATTATTTTAAATACTTAATTGAAAAGATCTTTACACTTTTCTGAATAAAATAAAAGTAGAAAATAAAATATTTTATCACTATTTTTAAACTTTACAATAAGGTGATATTTATCAATAATTTTTAAAATGTTGACAAATACCCCAAGCCTGGCTCAGGGTATACTTGATTATATTTTTTTGACGATCGTTATGCCGCAAGTGGCTTTGTATTAGAAGATTTGTTTGTGACAGAATTTAATAAATTATTGTCGAATTTAAAATTTTCTGGAGATTGCAAAGCTTCTTTCAAATAGTTTTCAAATAATTGAACACGCTTAAATTTTTCTAAATAACTCGGGTAAATGCAATGAAGCGAAATTTCTTGTGTCACAATTTCTGGCATTACTTCTATCAAATTATTCTTAACATTTAATTTTTTTTCTACATTTAATAAAGCAATTCCCAAATCTTGTTGGGCTGCGCCACGCATTTCTTCATAAGAATTGACATAAAGTGAGGGTTGAATAAAAGATTTGATATCTTTGGACAAAGATTTCGAAGGTGTGTTGAAAAAGCTATTTTGCTCGCTGAAATCAATGATGCGATGTGCCTTCAAATCTGCCATACTTTGAGGTAGGCCAAAAGTTTTTAAATAAGCATCACTTGCGTATAATCTTTGTTGCAACGTGCAAAGCGAGGATTGGATCAATTCAGAATTGTCGGCAAAAGCAGGCATAATTGCCATTTCAACGCCCAAACTTTTAAAATCTTCGACTTGATCATATTGCACAAGGTGTAATTGAATGTCAGGATATATTTTTTGAAAATTTAAGATATGTTGCATCAATTGTGAAGACATAAGGCGACGAAGCAAGGCAATTTTTAAACTTCCTTTAGCCTCGTCTTTAACTTCTTGAATTTCAACATTACATTGCACAAATTCTTCATACATTTTATGTACGGTGTCAAATAAAGCACGACCTTGACTTGTTAAAACGACCCCTCTTGAATTTCGGATAAAAAGTTTAAGTTGAATTTGTTCTTCAAGTTTTTGAATAGATCGGCTAAGAGCAGATTGTGTGATATGCAAAACATGTCCAGCTTCTGTAAAGCTTCCTGCTTTGGCAATGTGATAAAAAACTTTAAATTTGTTCCAATCTAAATTTGATTTTGTGATCATGTGTGTTTTCCCTTATAACTTTTAAAATCATCATACTTTAGATGATCCAATGGTTTTGTATATCTTTAATGTAATATACGCATTTTAATGTACATAATCAACTTAAAAATATACAATAAATATATTTTTATTTTTTTATATATATGTTATTGATAAAAAAAGTATAATTTTTAAGTAAACAATCTATTCAAGGATTGATTTTTGTGACAGTATGGAATAGATCAAAACTTTAGGATAATTTAATGAGTGAATCAGACGGTTTTATGGCCGATAAGTCAAAAAGATTACGCGTGGCACGCGCTTTGTCAGGTTTAACACGTGAAGCTTTTTCAAAAAAATATGACATTAGTGTCTATACTTTAAGAAGTTGTGAACTTGGTCATCTTATTGTGTCTTATAAAACAGCTGATAAAGTTTCTAAAGCTTTGGAAGAAGAAGGTATTTTTTGTACAACCGAATGGATTATGGAAGGTAAGGGACACACACCTTCTTTTCAAAATAATAAAAATAATTATAAAAATTTATCTTTATTGTCAGAAGAAGATACAATTTCACAAGAGATAGACTTTTTCAGAAAATTACATGATTCTTCTATTGTTGTACAAATTAAAGATGATGCTATGGCACCTATTTATAAAATAGGTGATGTTATTGGTGGTAAATTAATTGAAGACCATAATCAATTAATTGGAAAAGCATGCCTAATTGAGACAAAACCTGATCATTTTATCTTACGAAAAATAACCAAAGATCAAAGCAGTAATGAGCCTTGGATTTTAACAGCTTTAAATCCAGAGACAAAATGTGTCGATCATTATTTAAGAATGTCAAAAATTACGTCAGCCGCACCTGTGTTATGGACGAGACGTTCTTTAACTTCTGCTTTGGAATAGTGCCTTCGACATGCCCAAGGCATAATTTTCAATCAATAAGTTATTTTCCCAAATAAATTTTTCAATGTCCAAATCGCGATCAAAAGCAAAATTAAATGTATGAACGTAATTGTTCGTGGGAATAATAAAACTAGCTGATTTTATTGTTTGACAGACATCAATACGACGTTGTGTCACATTATAAGGGTCATATTTTGTTGGAAGATTATCCCAGCATACCCATTCACGTGGTGATGTCGTTTCTTCAATATAATTGAAGGAATCTTTTTCCATAATATTTTCTTCCTTAAAAACATTTTGCCAGTCAGAAGACGTTGACGCATAGAAAAATTGATTCTTTACAGACGTTGTAAAGCTGAAAAAATGGGGACCACATTCCTTTAATTCTTCAAAAATATTTTGAATGTAATCATGTTGATCTTGAGAGTAATCTAATAATTCTTGTTTCATCATTGTCTCCTTAAATTAAGTCGTTAGTAAATTTATTGCTTTTCATGAAATATAAAGTGAAAGCAAATAAGAATAAAGTTGCACAGAAAAACAAATGAAACACAGGCATAATTGGATTTTCTGTCAATTTATAAAGAGTGATGGCAATAATTGAGCTTGTGGCACCCAAAAGCCCATTGCCCAAATTAAAGGCAAGGCTCACCGCTGTATATCTTTTGTTCATGGGAAATAATTTCATCATGACTACATGAGAGGGCGCCAAAAAGGCCGCTACAAAAAGTGTAAAAAGAATTAAAGATATCGTAATATAGGTGAAATTATTAGAAATTAATCCCATATAGAGAAAAGCACCTAATAAAAGTATTGTAAATGCTGTAAAAATCATGGTTTTCTGTGATCCGATGCGATCAGCCAAATGGCCTAACCACCACAAATTAATCATTTCAGCAAAAGAAACAAAGGAAATGATGCCGCTAATATCTTTTAATGTATAAGAAGAGACAAGAGGAATAAAAGCACTGGGAAAACTTAACATGAAATAATAGAGGCATCCTGAAAGGCTGGCAATACCGAAGGCTAGAAATAGTTCATGAGGATAATTCTTAAGGGTATTTTTCAGCGAAAATGTTTCTTTGTTGATGTAATTTGTGGTTAAACTTTCGGGCAAAGATTTACGGATATAATAACCAATAAATCCAAATATTGCGGGCAAGATAAAAGCAAATCGCCAAACAGATTCCCAATTTGTTTGATATCTTAAAACCATGATAAGAATGAGAGAAGCCCCCAAAGACCCTATAGAACCAGATGATGTATAAATTCCACTGATTAAATTTTGACGATGAGCTGGTGTTTGTTCCAAAACATAAACAGCCGCTCCATTATACTCACCGGCTACACAAAAACTTTGACATAATCTTAACACCACAATGAAGGCGGGTGCCAACATGCCAATTTGAGCATAAGTCGGCACAAGTCCCATGGCAGCTGTGGATAAAGCCATGCCAAAAATTGATAAAGATAAAGCTTTTTTACGTCCTTCACCATCGCCAATGCGACCAAAGTAAATGGCCCCCAAAGGACGAGCGATAAAGCCGATTGCGTAAACACTTAAACTTAAAATGAGGCTGGTCATTTTATCTTCGGTTGGAAAAAATAAGGGCGCAAGAATAGGTGCTAAATAAATGTAAATTGCAAAGTCAAATTGCTCAATACAGTTTCCCATCATAGCCGCAATTAAAACTTTAGGAGATAATTTTAAGTTTACATTATTTGACATAAAATTTGCCTTTATAAATAAAGATACTTATATAACACTCAGATTATCACAACTTATTTACGAGTCTAGTTTTTAATTTCAAATCAATCACTTATTTTGTCAATCAAACAATGCATTTTTTGCAATGATGACTATTAACAACGAGAAACGTATATTTCAAACTTAATATTAATGTAATATTTATCATAAATTTTGATGAATAGGAAACTTTCTTTTAAGTCATAGTCAATTATTTTTAAAAATTTAGCTTTATAGCTGAATGAGTTTATGTTTTTACATAATGGCAAGATTATGATCTAGGTTGTGTAAGAAGTTTAAAGGGGTGGCTCTGTCCTTTCTGAGTCT
>JBPBPI010000060.1:0-2882 GCA_050954885.1 Janthinobacterium lividum
GTTGGGACGGCGCCGCTGGCGAGGTATCGGCTGCCTGCTCGCGTGCGGGAAGACACCCTTATTGCGCCGTCGTCGACGAACGCGGACGGCCTCTTGATGCTGCCGATGCTCGCGGAGATCGCCGATCGCGTAGCGCCTTGGGTGGCCGTCCATATCGTGCCCAGGATCCTGCGGAAGCGCACACAGGGCAACGACTTCGCGCGGGCGGAGGGTAGCTACGAGATTGAGGGCGAGCTATATGCAGAAAGCGGCGGTCTAGCGTGCTACGGCGAGCGCCTCGTGCTCCTGCAGTCTGGAGGGCCGACGTGGCTTTTTCATAGTCTCTGCCACGAGCTTTTCCACCACCTCTGGAATCGGCACTTGTCGGATGCCGCCTGCGACGTGCTGACTGCGGCGGTCGCGCGGGGAGCAGACTGGCCCGGCGTTTACTACGCAAGCGTGCCCGAGCGGGTCGCCAGGCTCTTCGAAGCCTGGGCATGGGCTCGCATCGAGGGGATGCCTGCCAATCCCAATGCCGACTTCTGGACCGTTGAAGGGCTCTTCGAGTGGGTATGGGAGGGCGGTCTCGCGGACCACCAGATCGTCCGTGGCCTCGTCCGTGGCCACGAGGACCTCATGCGCCGTCGCAACCTGCAACCCTTGCCGCCGCCCGAACCCAAGCCGCTGCCAGCACCGCCGCCGCGCCCGAGCCTCGGCGACGTGGTCACCGACTGGGTCTGGGACCGCCTCGCAGACGGCGTCTACGGCGTCGGACGCGGGACGCGGTGGGCGTGGAGGTGGATGGCTGCTGCGGCGTGAGGTCGGCGTCGACTGGTTGGTGAGAGCCGCTTCCGGGATGGAGGCGGCTTTTCTTCTGGTTAAGAAAATAGAATCCTGGTCATGGTCCGAAAGAACCCTCTACGGCCAGTCATCGGCATCTGGGAAGTTCTCCACGACAGCACCCATGGCAGACTCGCACCCACCAAAGTAGTTTTCAACCCGATCCATGACCGCCTTTAGACCGGCGAGATTTAGTTCGGAGTGTTCTACCGGAAGCAGCTTACCGTTCTTGTCGCATGGATATCTGTAAGCGAACGAGTCTGGGTCAACCTTCGCGAACTCCAGGACGACGCCTTCTACAACGGCATCAGCCTCATCGGGCTCTATCCCGGTGATCTCTTTCTGGATCGCTGCGAACTTAATCCATAAACTCTCGAGCCTATGGTTTTTCCAGTCAGATTTTACCCCTGCGTATCGTCCGAAGGTCGCGATCCCAGCCTTGAGGGCGAGCTCAATATAATGCCGGTAGGCGAAGATGATCGGGTAGACCAGGACCGCACGTTCCCTTGGCCCGGTGTTGGCTTGCTCCACGGCTATGTCTGCCGACAACTTGTAGCCGCTCGCCATCAGATAGTGCCGATCGTGGCTGCCAGAAACCGGAACGTTATTCCAAAAATCGGATGACGCCGCGAATGCCCTGTCCCCAAGCGTAGGCCAGCGAAACTCGGTGTTTAGCAAAGACTCGTGGTCGGACAGGGAGAAGCTCCTCCGGTATGCGACGGGGCGCCGAGCCTGTTTACGCCGCCTACAGCAGATGCTCCAGCGCTAGTGCCGCCATCCTAGGTGGGACGCGCCATGATCCGGACTTCGGCTGCGGCGCGCTGTGTCGACCAGCCCAGACGGGCGCGCCAGCCACTGAGGTCGGCGCCGCTGGTGAGGGGTGCGAGCGCGGATTGGGTGCTCCGGGCGTCATAACTGGTCCTGAGAATGCCGGAGCCGAGGCATGCGAGCCGCTTACCTGAGGCGGCGTTCAACCGAGCCCTGCCATCTCAGCCACGAGCCGGGCAACCACCTCCAGCGGGTAGCCTCCACCGTGTACAGCGCGCCATTCGGCTTCACGCCCCTCGGCCTCATCGTCGAGGTCCCGGCTGGTCGGGCCACCCTCTATGCGCGAGCCATAGCGCGACAGACGCTGACGCTCGATCTCGGCGAGGATGAGCGGGCGGCCTGCGGCGGTGACGCAGCAGCGCTCGAGGGCGTCCTCGAGAGCGAGGTCGGAGTCAGACATCTTGGGGGTCGCCGGGGTCGGTGCAGGCGTATCTACGGCGACCGGGGCGGCAGGCGCAGGCTTCAGAGCTGGACGACGCAGGCGACCGAAAGGTGTGCTGAGGCCAGTCCGTGTTCGAACGTTGACGGTTGATGCCGCCACCGACGCAGTCGGCACCACCTGCGAGGAGGCGGGAACGGATTCGGGTGCGACCGACGCGGCGGCATGGTGCAGCTCGAGGAGTTCAGCGAGCCGCAGTAGGGTGCCGCTGGCCTCGCCTCGGCCGCCTTCGATGCGCTTGTAGCTCGCGAGATGTATGCGCAACTCGGCTGCCGCCCGGGCCTGAGTCCATGAGAGCCGGGTTCGCCACGGGCCGATGTCCGCTGCCGTCTTGATCGGGGTCGTCATGAGGTCCTCCGGGTGTCCGAGGTAGCCTGAGGCTACGGTAGCCTAATGCTACCATGGAGGCATGCGTCGGACGAAGAAGGACGGTAGCCTGAGGCTACCTTAACCTGAGATTCCGTGATGAGGATTGCGTCTGTGGACGTTGGTAGCCTGAGGCTACTGTCGCTTGTGGCTACCGCTACGGTCGGCGTGTCCGCAGATGACGGTAGCATGAGGCTACTATAGGAATGGATCCCGGCATGTCGATGGATAGTGGATAAGATGAGGGCCTTAAGGGTGATCCGGGTTCCGAGCACCTCTAGTAGAGAGGTGGTTTGGGTGAGTTGAGGAAGGCATAGGATTGAGAGGAGATCCACGGAATCACGAGGAGACCGTAGGGTGAGGAGGACGGTAGCATAAGGCTACCATACCGTTTCGAGTCCACCTGCCGATGGATAGCGGATGAGAATGA
>JBPBPI010000061.1:0-2642 GCA_050954885.1 Janthinobacterium lividum
TAACTTAAGGATTGTTAATGACAAATGCCTACCCGAATGCGGGAAGCAATCGCTCCAATAAGATTACTCGGCGCACGTTACTAATCACTAATCAAAGCCGGCGCCGACTGTTGTTCACCTGCGGATGTAACGCTATTTAAGACTTACTCTACTTAGGCCTTCGTACAGTTCCTATTAATAAGTTTAAAGCAGACGAGAATGTTCCGAATTACCCAACTGTGACTAGTAATTAATATAAATGCAGTATAATAATGTAAGGAAAGTACAAGATGTACCTAAGTCGGAATATCGTAATATATAAGCTAATATTTTGTATGAGTAGAATTAACAACCACTTACTACTTGTATCATATTGACGCTCGGGCGCGAATGTCAGCGATCTGAGAGGTTTTTGTAACTAGTATACCGCATTGGGTATGAGCGATGGGATCAGGAGAGTAGCAAGGAGATTTTAGCAGTCCTCATAAGACATTTCTTAGTACAGCCTCATGGGTACTTGTATCACGTGATGTATAGGAAGAATCCCACCGCATTGGTCTTGAATTCAGTGACTGAAAATGAAAGAGAGATTCAGGCTGGTTTAATTGCTCCATTCTCATCGGCCTGTATTCTACAGATATTGGATTCTTGTGATAGTTACTGAACTTAGAAACGGCTAAGCGTTCGATAGGGGCCTTCTGGTAACTTCCACGAACATGCGACATGAATACATTTCTTCATGTCCTCCATCTTCTGCCGTGCTAAACGTAAGAACGCAATGAAAGGTAAGCTATCTACTACATACATTGCAGGAGACTCTCCCAGACGATCAATATTTCCAACTTCATTACACGATCGAGCTCCTTCCAATCAATGCCCTATTCTCAAACGCTTTTATACAATGTTATATTCAATGCCGAAATCCTCCAGGATTTGTTGTCTCTGAGCCAGACGCTCATTCACACTTGCAATTGTCTTATCTAGACGCACTTTATCTTCCTCAAGCGACGTTCTGAAAATAATAAGCTTGTCCATCTCATCACGAACACCTAACACGAATTGACGAATGATGCTCAATCTTACCTCCTCTGCCTGTTTTTCGAGGAGTTCCGGCAATGCATCAGTTACGTCAGCATTCCCTACTTTGATCTCATTGATAATGTCCTGCAGCATTACGCCGATCTGGTCAAGACCAGTATGAGACGCTTGGTCGTCAACATCTGTTATGTCCATTCCTTCTTCGAGTTGCTTCAATGTCGATTCATCATCAGTCACAGTTCCCGTTAGATCGATCACTGGAATATCTTCCTTAACCTCAGGAAGCGAGTAACTCCCAGGAACTGGGCAATGATCTGCGGAACTGACCGAAGATATCTCCAAGCTATGGGACACCATCAGGTTTCTCATGATACGATCTTGATGACCAAGATGGCTGTCACATTGACGAGACTCATCAGAGCGAATTTCGAGTTTGGGAGGGGAAATAGGCTGAGATATTGCTATGACCCATGTTTATCGTGTTAAAGGCCCGGCATCCAGCCTCCCATGCGTCTTCAATGCCTGTTTCCATCCAGGCGCTTTCGATAGCGCTAGAGATTCGATGAGAAGAAGTTGAGTTGCAGAACTCCGGAATTGGAGGTAATTGTACATCGATATCTTCCTGAACCTCCTTGCTGGGTACAAGATAGCAAGTGCCTTTGGTGGCCCTGATGTCAAGTAAATCGAATAGAGGCGCACCACGATACAAGAGTGCAGGAGAGGTTAGGATTGTATTACCCTCTACCCTCAAACAAAAGCGTGCCTTTATGTTTTCTACAATCATGGTTACGCCGGGCTTGTCCACGCCATGCAACCCTACTTCAGAGAGTATATGCTTCATAAGCGCTATGCCCTTCTCCATCTGTACTTTTGTTGGCTGACGACAGAGAACCGTGGGTTTAGGCACCCAATTTATGAGGTCATTGGTAACTTTGAAATAGAAAATGGGATGAGGTGGAGGGATATCGGTGTCATTGTAAATCATATCGGGAAATATGGCGAATGTACAAGATTTCAGTCTCTTTCCCTGAGAGGTGCCGAGATCCGAGAGCTCCAAGACTAGATAATTGACTTGTATGTAAGGCTTGCGATGCTCTCCATAGAACATCAAAAGAATGGAAGGTTTTGATACCAGGTCAGGACGAGACTTCAGTACACTGCTTATAGTGGAACGCAAAATCCTAGCCATGGCTTCACGACTTAATCGATAAAGGTCTATTGGAATCCTCTCGCAAGTACGAGCAAGTTCAGATGCGACAGTATCAGCTTCGTTTTGGTCGATAGTGTAATCGTTCATTGCATGAAAAGAAATTGTCTGTCTTGCTTCACGCTGGATAGCCCTAAAATTGTCCAAGCTAAGATCCAAATCTTCGATTCGATCTGTCACTTTGAAGATCCATGCGCGAACGTGTTCATTTTGGAATATCTCTGCTCTTGAGAAAAGCTTATGGAGCTTTTTGGGAAAGAGAGAGAAAATATCGGTGTTTGGCTGCGTTGTAATTTCGGCCCGGTGATGTACTCTTAGATTGATCATTGCCTCTCTCCATTTTAAGAGATTTATCCCGTGGTTATCGAGGACATATGCAGGTGCTGGCTCTTCATGATGGTCATCGTGCGAGATTCGA
>JBPBPI010000062.1:0-2720 GCA_050954885.1 Janthinobacterium lividum
CCCAATGGAGCCGGATGTTGTCCGTTTTGTCGAAACGCTCGCCATGCGTCTGCGCATCGCGTACTCCCACGCCACCATTCCTCAAAAATTGTTGGATGCGATCGCCGCGGCCGAGCAACGCATCATGCAGAAGCTTGGCCCCGAGGGTCTGCCCAGCTGCCACGGCAAACTATTCGCCGGTCCCTACGACCCGCTCTGCGCGCAGTGTGACGTGCAGATGCAGTGTGCCCAACGCTTTGCCGGCGACCTGCTCACAGACACGCAGGCGCGCTTGCAGACCGACGATGCCGGGCTGTTGGGCGCAGCCCTAGAGCTAGACCCCAAGGGCATCACGCTGGCGCAGGCGCTTGCGAGCTATCAACAGGGTGAGCACGGCACGTTCTGGGGCTATCAGAAGCTGCCGGCGCCGCCCAAGGAGCGTGTGCCGACGTCCATCTACCTCATACCGCGCCCACCAAGCTGGCTCGCGTGGGGCTGCGTTGCGGGCAGTCGCGCTTGCTTACGCTCTTGGTCGCGCGATGTGAGGCGAACTGACGCACCCGGCAGCGCCAAGATTCTTGCCATCGCGAAGGCGGGCTACGTCCGCACCCGCCCATCCAGTAAATCGTGGAACGATCGGTGGGTGCGTGAGCGCAAGCGCAACAAACTCTACTGCAAGCTGAAGCGCGGCATGATTTTGCGACGCGTGCACCGCGGTGTGCTGCATGAGGTGACAGTGGGATATCGCGCCTACGTCTATGACCAGCAGCCATACCCCACGCTCTATGCGGTCGTGCAGGCCATCGCAGGCAACACAACGTGCCCTCTGCCGCCCGCGCAGGACGACGTGCGTCCCGAGGGCATCAAACACACAGCGCTCAAGTCGCCGCTCGTTTTCTTCCAACGCTCGTTTCGGCAACTCATCAACATCATGCCCGATAAGCCCAAGCGTGTGCGGCGCAAGGTCGCCAAATCCGTCGCCATCGAGTCAACTTGACCTTTTTGCCTAGGCAATATATGTATTTTAGGCTAGGGAATAATACAGGAGTAGGGGATGGATAAGATCTGGTTCGCGTTGCAGGTGCTCAAAATGTGTTCCTTCGGCGTATTGTCCACGGTCATCTGCTTCTGCCGGGAGCCCAGAACGTTTTTGTGGGCCTTGCAGCTGGGTGTGCTTGGCATCATGTGCATCGACGCTGCGCAGGCGCGTTATTTGAGCCGTTTCAATTTGGTCAGGAGAGGTTTCCGATGAGCGCGATGAGTGAGAGCAAAATTTGGACGTTAGTACAGTACGACCGGCGCACGCGGCGACTCACGCAAGGCGAGCGCAACGACATCCGTCTAGCAGTAGCCTCGCGTCAGATGTCGCGTGTTGCGGCTGCAGAACATTATCAGGTGGCAGTGAGCACAGTTCATAACATTTTGCGGCGCATTGGCACTATCAACGGACAGGTCAGACGATGAGTCTCACAGCCGAACAGCTGGCGATGCGAAAAACAGGTATCGCAGCGAGTGAGCTTGCAAGCGTATGCGGTCTATCGCCGTGGGGCTCCGCAATCGAGGTGTGGGAACGCAAGGTCGGCGTGCGGGACGATGACTTGTCGCTTAATGCCAACATCATCCGAGGCACGCTCTTCGAGGCGCCAGTGATCGCCTGGTACACTTTGCTGAGCAGCCGCAAGGTGGTGCCGCAAACGACGCTGCGTCACCCCAAACACCCCATCATGCTCGCCACGCCAGACGGTGTTGCTTTCAAAGATGGCGACGAGCCGCGATGCCTTGAGATTAAATGTCCTGGCCCGTTTACGCTCAGACATTGGGGTGCAGAAGGTAGCGATGAGATTCCTGAATACTACGTTCCGCAGGTGCAAGCCCAGATGGCCGTCACGGGGTTGCAGACAACAGACGTGGTGATGTTTTCAGGCATCGAACCGAAAATTTACCACGTCGATTACGATGATGAATTTTTCCAAGCAACGCGTGAGATAGCAGAGAAATTTTTTACCGACTACGTGCTCACGGGCACGCCCCCTCCGCCCGATACAACCGCAGCATACGGAGACTTCCTCGCGCGACACGCCCCAATGCGCGACGCACAAAGCACGGTCGACCTGTCAGGAAGTGACGAGGCAGTGCGTTGGATGCAACAACTTAAAGAAGCGCAGAAGGCGAGCAAGTATGCCGCTGCGTGTGAGGAAGAAGCCAAAAATAATCTCAAAGCGCTCATGGGCGAGAACGCGAGCGCGCGTGTGCCAGGAGGCCGCATCACATGGCGCAACACCAAACAGGTGCGCCGCATACAGTGGCCTGAGCTAGCAAAGTCGCTGAGCATCCCAAGTGACGTGATTGAGAAGCATGTCAAAATGGGTGATGCACCGCGTCCCTTCAAAGTGATGTGGGACAAGGAGGAGCATGTCTAAGGACGAAGCGCAGAAGATGCATGACACGTTCTACAATTTGCGCGAGCAGCTGATTATGGACGAACGCACCGAAGCCGCATTCTACAAGGCGGCCGCCGCGGGAGTGCTGGGCTCAATTACGGCAGAGAAATTTGATCTGTCAGACAAGATTGCGTTTCAGGGCATCGCGCAGATGATGGACAACTTGTTTCGCGGAGCTGACAGACTCGACGGGAGCAATCGTGGGCTTGGTGCGTTATCGCCTGCGCTGGTGGCTTACGTTGCCGCGAAGCGCATCTTGGTGTTGCGGCGGCTTATCGAGACGGACGCGCACGCAGATAT
>JBPBPI010000063.1:0-3539 GCA_050954885.1 Janthinobacterium lividum
ATGGAAATGCGCGTCTCGATAGCGCGTGACATGATTGCGCAAGGCTCTGCGAACATAGACATCTATCGCGCCACCAAAGAGCAAACGGGCTACCCTATTGGCACGAATGCGCTTGCTAACATTCGCGCGGGTAAATTCCATGGCTGGGGCGCGCATTTGCTGCAGCCGAAGACAGTGCACACTTCCGACGTTCCGCCTGCGCGCGTGCATGTTCCCGCAGAGAAAGTCATTCAGGGCGTCACGCTGCAACAAGCGTTGCGACTGGTGTCGGCAGCGATGCGAGAAGAGAAGATCGCAAAACTTTGCGTGTATGAAGACGGGCGCGTAAAAGCGTCGGTGCACCGCACAAGTGAATGGACTATTGATTGATGCAAAACTTTACAGAAACGTTCGCGGCAACCTTTGTTTTTTGGGCGTTGTCGCTTTTGTTTGCTGGCGTTTGCTTCTGGTTGCCGCCAGGAGCACCCAGCCCGTCAACCGGGCAAACGACCTGTACTATGCCGGAGGCCATCACTGCGTTGATGTCGCTTGCGTCTTTTTTCATCGGCGTGGTGACGCCTATTGCAATCGCAGGATGCTCGTCCGATTAGGTCGGATGTTTCCACACATGAACATCCCGATGGACGGCTTAATGCCGCTCAGCTAGGCTTTGTGCATGGACACGTCACCTACAGCCTCCTGGTCTACCCCATACACAACGGACATATCGCAAGCGCCACGTTCGCAGCGCGACAGACGCCCCAGCACGCCCGGCCCTTCGCGTTATCGGGCGGCTGTGCCGCTCTCAAGTCCGCCGCCCGTGCCCCCGTTACAGCGCAGCGCTTCGCACAATCCCTTTGAGGATACGCTGGAGCGCAACCGCAGCATCTCCAGCAGGCGAGAATCACTGCACCTGCACCCCTCTGTCACGCCGCGTAGCGGAGCACGCACGCAGATTGTCCCACTCCAATTAGACGGCACCGACCATCGCGGCGTCGCGGCGCCATGGTGGCAGCGCAGTATCGAGATGCCTGTAAGTACGTCGAATATCGCGCTCATCGTCGGCTCGTTTGGCTGTCTGCTCGGCGTCATCGCCCTTGGCGTTGCGGTTCGCGCAGACACGCGCAACCCTATTCGTCAGGAACTGCACAACAGCAACAGCACGCTGGCGGTTGCAATCGTCGCCTACGTTCGCGCCGCCATCGAGGCGCAGCGCAATGTCACGGGCGCATGAAAATCGTGGACAGTGATCTGCACTCGGGTTAAAGGCTAGGCATAAACCTTCTCGGAGGAACAATGATACGGATGCCAGATATGCCCAACACGACGGAACACAACAAGTGGTCGGATTCGGAAAAAAAAGCGCGTCCATCCAGCATCATCGCTGCGATGGCGCGCATGATGCAGTTTGTGGAGCGGATAGAATCGCATGTGAGCATGTTGGATGACATGCCCATCGCGAATGACACCAAATGGGAGACAATCGCCGCTATCATTAAGCGCGAGGTTCCATCGGTGAAAAAAGATGTGTCTGCCGACATGAGCGAATTCATGACAGCCCTGATGCACAACCCAGACGCGTGAAGGAGCACCAGTTGATGCAATCTCAAAATCTCGCATCCTCGCTGCGATGCGCTTCTCAGGTCTCGGTCAATAACGAACGCGCCTTATCCAATTCGATCGGTCTATTATGCGCGGCCGCTGCGACCATCCTTGAACCCGAAGACCTACGCCTGCGCAAAGCTTACGAGGAGGGGCGGTTAGAGACGTTCGGCGCGGTGTTGCACATCTTGGCGTGCAATTCGCAGCCTGAAAGCAGACGGCTCATTGCGGGTATGCGCCGCGACATACAGCGCAAGATTGAGCAAGAAGATTGGAAAGCGACAGGCTAAGAACACGAGACTACGGACAATGGGCGACCACTGTAAGGGACCGTAGTCTCGCATATCTGTCTTAAACGCTAGCTGCTCGACGCACAAGCTTCACATCGAAGATGTCTCATCTTCCATCATCGCATCGTACAGACGCGTGCCCCCGACGCCTGTGCCGACGCCGATAACGACTGCGCCCGCAACCTCCCAGCGATGGTCCGTATTAGGCACGCATTGGTCCGGGTTTAGTGCACAAAACGCCGTCTGCTCATCGCGCCGTTGCTGCACGTCGTAAGCATCGTCCATCGGCCAGAATGACATTGCGTCGTTGTAGTCCGTGTCATCGTAATACGCTGCCTGTACGCCGTGCATCGCGCCGCGCAGACCTGCGCTGACCCCTGCTGTGTGCGACGGGGCAACGGGCGCAATGCCGCCGCCTGCGCGCCCTATGATATTTGCCACGCCTGGATGATTGGCGCTCATTCTGGCTGACATATTGACGACGCGGTGGCCCGGTAGATGCTCCTTCACGTAAGTTGCGGCGGCGGGCAAGCCAGTGAAGAAGTGATGCAGCGCCCAAGTACCTCCCGCAAAGACGAGCGAGAACCCGAGCGCCGGCAGAACATTATCGCGCGTGTACTCCCAAGTCGTGCGCGGCGGTAACAAGTCAGCACGACCGAAGGCGCGGGGTGCAATTGTTTCGTTTGCGCGCAGCGTGTCCACCGGCATAAATGCCTGCCTATCTGCGGCAAGCACGTTGTATTGATCCCAATCCAGGTCGTGTCGAATGAAACGACCCTGATTTGTTTTCGCGTATAGCGCGTGTGTTTCGGTGTTTTCAAAGCCTTGCGCCGTCGTGCGCATACGCGACCGATTAAACGCTGATTCCAACAATTTAGCTTCGCTTGATTGAATATCCATGTGTCTGTCCTCTCAATAATCGTCAATTAGGTGCTGTGTATAAAAATCCATCAGGGTGAAACATAGTGTACAGCGCCAAGCCAACTGCTCCGATGATCTGAATTGTGAGCAGCTGCAAGCCAATCAACATGCCCAGCGGCACTGCAATCATAGCCGCGAGCAAACTTTGCATCATGCCGTGCAAAACCCTGTCGGTCATTGTGTCCGCGCAAAGGCGCAAACCCACCATGCCAAGCATCTGCGCGCACGGGCGTCGGCTTTGATTCGGTACAATCGCGTCAAATATGTCGATGCCAGTATGTCGCGGTAAGCGCGGCAATCCTGGCGCTGCGCTCGCGCCTGCTTGCCCCGTTATTCTGCCTACATCCATTTTTGCCTCCTTGCGCCCGATTGGACGCAGATGACACTTATTTTGCCTAGGCATAAATAGGAAGACAAAAAATGAACAAAATCGGGTCAAACGGGCATGTCTGCCGATCGTTTGTGCGTGCTCGCCCGCATCGCGTATCCTGCGACAATGGCGCTAATCCCCCCCATCATCACGCCTCAGTTTGGCGCCCTCGGCATCCCGGCTCATTCCAAAGAGACGGGTCAGCGCTCAGATTTCCGCGTCGACCAATTTAGTATCAACATCAATGCCCATGGCTACAGGCTCGCCTGGACTCGCGCGTCGATATGCCCCTGTATGCCCATCAATGCGCAGACAGAGCAGGCAGACCCCAGCTGTAGCCTCTGTCAGGGCAACGGCTTCTTTTATTTTGGTCCGAC
>JBPBPI010000064.1:0-2694 GCA_050954885.1 Janthinobacterium lividum
AAAGATGCCGGCTTACTACCGGCCAGATAACATTGTCGCCTAGTTGTATGACGGACTGGGAACGATGACTTGACGAAGTTCCTGTCTTCGACAAGTCGACAATTGTGTGCTTGATCCCTTCTCGCATGTATGCTAATGATACGACATTTCTGCTAAATCTGTTCCCTGTGATCTTGCCTAAGTATAACTTCTGAGATTCCCAACCTTAAGAAAGAGAGTTGCTACAACGAACTTAGCATGGGCCATTTGACAGTGAACATCTGTGCATTGGGTGCCGGGGCTCTCTCGCACATCTCTTACTTCCGATTAGGAGAACACCATAACATTCCGTGGAAATATGTCCAATTCTACCTCCTCTGCTACATAGTAGCAGTCGGAAGCCTCTATTACACCGACTCTTCCCTCGGACTATCAGCAGCAAGAGCAACAGTCCAAACACCTTTCATCTTTTACTTCACCGGCCTTTACACCAGTCTCATCATATACCGCCTATTCTTCCACCCACTCTGCAAATTCCCCGGTCCCATACTTGACCGCCTATCAACCTTGGTAAACATCTACCGATTCCGCGACCTCCAAGGCTCACGTTGGATATCACAAGTTCACGAAAAGTACGGCACTTTTGTGAGAACCGGATCCTCAGACCTATCAACCTCACATCCAGATGCCGTAGAAGCACTCTATGGAAACAACAGTCGCTGCATCAAAGCACCAGGCTACGACACAGACCGTCCAGCAGTATCCCTGCACTCGACGCGAAACCGCGCAGCCCACGACGCCCGCCGCCGTATCTGGTCCCCGGCCTTCAGCGACCGCGCGCTCAGGGGCTACGAAACGCGAATCCGGCCTCACCTCGAGGATCTCGTGGCCCAAATCTCCGTCCACGGCGGACAGGACAAGCAAGGCATCGATATCACCCAATGGTTCAACTTCTTCGCCTACGACGTAATGGGCGATCTCGCGTTCGGCACCACCTTCAACATGCTCAAAACCGGCGAAGAACATTGGGCCATTGCTTGCCAAGCCGAGGGGATGAAATTCCTAGGTTATGCCCCACCACCATGGTTAATGCGGTTCCTAGTCGAAGTCCCCGGGCTTTCTAATGCGTACTGGCGGTTTTTCGGATACTGCAACGATTTGATCGAGAAGCGTATACATGCCGAAGTCGACGAGAAGGAGCCGGATGTTTTCGCGACGTTGATGAAGCCGTATGTCAAAGATGAGAAGGATGGGCCAGGGATTAGGCCTTTGACAAAGGAAGAGCGGTCGTATCTGCAGGGTGACGCGAGGTTGATCGTAGTTGCTGGGAGCGATACCACGTACACCACCCTCACATTCGCATTCTACCATCTCGCGAAAGAGCCAGCAGTTATGGCGGAGCTGAGGGCTGAGCTCGCGCCGTTGTTGAAGCAGTATCCGGATGGGAATATACCTGCGGTGGAACTTCAGAATTTGCCGTACCTGAATGGTGTTATTAATGAGTCTCTGAGGTTGCATCCCCCGGTACCGACGAATGTAGGTAGACTCACGCCGCCGGAGGGGATTACTGTTGGTGATACGTGGATACCTGGTGGTATCGTTGTGACGTGTCCGCAGTATGTGGTATCGCGCGGTAAGCACTCATATTATCACACAAAGCCCTCGCCATCCTCGGACCAGCACGCCATGCCCATGCCTTTCCATATCAATTCCGCTCCTAGCATTACACTCCTTGCTTCATACATCCTTGGGTTATACCTCCTCAGTTCATCTTCTCCCCTCGTACCACCCTCCTCGGCTGACTACACAACTAATCTCCCCCGTCCTTTGCAGATCCCCAAATCTACCCCTCCCCCCTATCCTTCCTCCCAAACCGCTGGTCCACCTCACAAAACCCCGGTTCCACCAGCACCACCACCACCACCACCACCACCCCATCACCTCTCCTCACAACAACACGCGCATACGCACCCTTCAGCACAGGCCCCTACAACTGCATCGGCAAGAACCTGGCCCTCATGGACATACGCATGGTCATCGTTCGTCTACTTGCCGAGTTCCCGGTGATTGCGTTTGCGGAAGGTGAAGATGGTGGGGAGTTGTTTGGGGGGTTGGTTGAGAGGTTTACGGTTGCGCCGGGGGGGTTGAGGTTGGTTTTTAGACGGTAAGGGAGGGTTTGGGAAGGGGGAGGGAGAGGGTGGTGGAGCCAGGGGAGGGGAGAAAGGGAGGGGTTGTGAGGGTGTGAAGGGATGTGGTTAGGCAGGAAGATTGAGCGGTGAGAGTGATGGCTGCGGAAGTGATGGCTGCGGGAAGTGAAAGCTGCGGAAAGTCAAGGCTGCGGAAAGTGAAGGATGCGGGGAGTGAAGGTTGCGGGAAGAATAAAAGTATGGCAAAGGAAGTAGGGGTATGGGAATAATACACATGACATGCCTGTGGTGTAGACCATCAAACTTGTTAAAATAGCACCCGCAGGCTACGAACAACAAGAAGTTGTGACATTTCATTAACAACAGCTTTCCATCGAGTAAACACAAAACATAGGTTAAACCATAAATATATTCGTGTATCTATAGACATCATCAACCGTATATTACAGAGCAACCAAGCGCGACCACAGTCCCAATAGTAACAGCTAATAGCTAACAGCTAACAGCTAATAGCTAACAGCTAATAGCTAACAGCTAATAGCTAACAGCTAATAGCTAACAGCTAACA
>JBPBPI010000065.1:0-2527 GCA_050954885.1 Janthinobacterium lividum
AACGGAAGGCGAGCACTCGCAACACGACCAGCAAGAAGCGCAAAGTTGATGCCAAAGATGATACCACAGACCAGCTAGACACTTCACAAGCTGTGAACTCGTATGTTGGAGCCAAGATATCCCTAGCCACATCACTAAGATCCCGCAGAAAGCGTACCGGACGAGAACAAAATCCGCTTCACGCCTGACCCCATCGACAAGAAAAAGGAAGAGCGCGTCACTTCCGATGACATTTCCCATGGAAGTCGTGCTGTAAGGGAAGGTCACAAGGGGCCGTTATACGATTTCTTGGGTTATGAGTTGGACCTGGCGAAGATCAAAAAGGGCATGAGCACAACACGTCCCAGCGTAAAGGTGACGGAGAAGAGGATGCACGAAAGTAAAGAGACGTTTCGGAAGAAGAAAGCGATCATAGATCCGAATACGCAGGATGGACAGAAGTCTGGTGAGGGAGAAGATACGACTACGACGAAGTGGATTGATAGTGGGGTTTTTGGGAAGGCTGAGAAGAGAAAAGAGTCCGCGAAAGCGAGTGCCGCTGGTCAGGATACGAGCACGGAAGATGGTCAGGGAATGAGCAAGACGAGGAAGGATGACTCCCCTTCCGATAGCGACTCGATCGCCTCCAACACCGATTCAGACGACTCGAGCAGCAGCTGCGACACGGGCTCACATGACTCAGACAACTCCGACGATCTACACGATCTCGTCGAGCCATTACAAGAAGAGGCATGGGATGACAAGGTCGCTACGGATTTGGACATACCGTTTCATAAGGCGGGGAGTCTGGTGGCATATGAAGAGTGGGAACGGCGGGGCTTTACTATCATACCTGAGTACTCGAAGAGTCTGACGGTTGACGATCGGGATAAGATTATGTGGATTTCGACGGGGTGTGCGCATCGGAAGTGATGGATTAGCTGCAGCTCTGCTACAGCCCAATATCAGACATCTTGTCACGACAGGGGCACCGGAATAGCCAGTTCTGATGACTTGTTTGTGGGTATCCATGTGACTCCCAGTACAATGTTTCGCTCTCAAGAAGTCGCCTTGTTGGTTTTTGTATCCTCGAAGTAGAGGCAGCTCATAACATTGCGTTTGGAGAGAGCTAGCTTGTGCCCCTTCCAGCGGTCATGCGGATGACTGCTAAGCTTGTCACTTTCATATCGCTGGTGTTGCATGATGCTAAGATAAGAAACTATCTCAATGTCCTGGTCTCGGTCGTAGCGACGAGACAGACAACGTTCAGGTCAAGTTCCTCGCGTTGAGCGTTCCGTTCACTTCAACAAGGTCTTGAGGCATCTGCAAGTGGGTGGCCTGGTGGTGTCAGTACTCTGACCATGCTGTCACTGATCCCAGAACCATTACTTACCCATAGACGACCTCGCTTTGATCGTGAATGCACAGCTTCCACCACGGTGTAGCATACGGATCTTCGAACAACGCTCTCAACATCTCCATCTCCTCGTCGCACAGGTCGTCAGTACCCTCCTTAGGACAGTAGCTCTTCAGCAAGACTTTGACCTTCGGATAACGTGCTGCACATGCTCCAATAGCTTTCGCCATCCATTTGCAAAGTGTCAGATGGCAGCCATCTTCAGCTCCCGCGTAAGACATGCGGTCGGCATTCGGGAACACGATAGTCAGTTCAATCTTCTTGCAGCCGAGTGTAAGCTGCTCAAATAGAACCTCGATATGCTTATCATCCAGCACTCCTCTCATGAAAGGTGTCATCCTGCCGTATTCGAAGCCAAGGAACTTCCTAACATACGCTAGGCCGACATCAGTCTCGAAATGGATCTCGACCTTACGAACCCGTGACAGACACTCGGCAGTCAAGCTGTCAAGGAACCGATGAAGACGTTCTGGTAGCGTGAACGCAAAGGTGGTATGAGAGTAGAGTGCTTCACAGGTTGCGTCACGCAGAGATAGCTTTCCTGAGGCAGGCCACGGTGCTTTGTCGACGCTGCGTAAAGCTGTAGGTGTAGGGGCCCAAGCTTCTGGCAGGAAGAAGCCGTAGCCTCCACAGGTACCCAAGTATGCGTATGGTTGGACACGATCAGCAATGTTCATGACGCCCTTCCAGATCTCGATCTGGCACTTGAGTGGAAGGAGCCAGAAGCGCGAATTGATTGGCTCTGTATTTCGGATCCGCTTCGCGACGATACGACGTTCGACTTCATGGTCGATGGCCTTCTCGGCTTCATAGCAGTTCTGAACTTTGTGGCCAGTGAATGCTTGGGCTTCTTTCTCTAATTGGAGATCGGCAGCGTCGACCATCTCGAGCAGTTTCTGCTTGATGGGCTTCCATGTGCCTGATGGGTTGAGAGCCGTCCTAGAGCCTGGCACGCGGAAGACAGCTTCGTGGTACCATTCTTTCTTTACAACCTTTACGGTGACTATGGTGGGTGGGACGCGTTGCTGACTGATGGCTTTCTTGCTTTGGGCTTTCCCCGGTGACGGTTTCTTGTTGTGCTGAAGCTCAGTAGCCGTACCTTTAGGAGTCGTAGACGTCTTTCTCATATGT
>JBPBPI010000066.1:0-4340 GCA_050954885.1 Janthinobacterium lividum
CGTGATTTATATCCAGTGGTATCGCTCAGTGATTAAGAACAGTTAGGCTACCATATTAGAAGAGGGCTCTTTGGTCATGTGATTCAAAATTTTCCATATGTGAGGTCGGCTAAGTAAAACTGTCTCTTATTCGTCCCATCTCATGCTACTCAAACACTCACATCAGCTCAGTCACTCAAATCCAGTTATGCTCCTCCGTACTATATACAGAAGAAGCGGCAGTGGAAAATCGCCTTTCCAGCCGGGCCCGAGCCCCATCCCTAGCACCCAACATCCAATCACTGTGTCGGCGTTGGTCACTGGCCTCCTGTTGCTTGGCGGCTCTGCTGAGTGCTGCCGGAGCAGGGTGAGCAGGTCGTGGTGGTGGTGGAGGGCGAGCTGGCGTGCGAGTAATCTCTCCCTGGTTCTGAGTAACTGGAGCTAGCTCATTGAGCTCGATATTATGGGTGCTGGCAAGGCGGATGGTGGGCCTTGGTAGGTTCAGAGCGCTCCAAGTGCCTCTCAGCAAGCCAGCTGGACGCGTTCTACCATCATGAGGGGAAAGAGGACGGGAGAAATTGGGAAAATTCTCAAGGGTTCTGTTCGGCCTCGAGTTTCGACGTTTGGCGCAAAGACAGACGACAATGATACACACAAATATGAGTAGTATAAGTGGTCCTAGAATGACCAGCGCCAATGTACCAGGGGATAGGTGATTGGCTTTATGGGGTGGAAGTGTTATGTTGCCGGGCATGCTCTGTGTTGAGGTTGCTGCGGAAGTTGATGATGTGGTGCTCAGGGAAGCCGTAGAAGAAGTTGATGTGGTGCTCAGGGAAGCCGCAGAAGAAGTTGATGTGGTGGTCCAAACGCTTATAGAGGAAGCTGATACGGTGGACGAGGTTACTGTAGTGAAAGTTGATGTGATGGTTGAGCCACTTGTTTGGGTTAATGTGGTAGAATGACCGATCAGCGTCGTATAGATAGGTGTGGAAGTTAGGATGGTGGGCTCCCCAGATATCTCCGTTAACCAGGACTTAGTGAATGTTACAACTGTGCTGATAGAAGGAAGTGGTTCAACGGTGTATGTAGTATGAACGGTGACGGTTGGAGTGAATGTCGTCAAAGTGATAGATGTGAAGAAAGTAACAGCGGCAGGTTCGTCAGATATCGTTACTGTCGTTGCTTCCTGCGTGTCGGTGATTGGAAGTAGTTCAAGGACCAGGAGAAGCAGAAAGAGCAAGAGACGCGCCATGGTTGACAGAGAAATTGTTTCCAACTTGGTACTTCTGATTCAAAGACTGATTGAGAGACCGTAGAAGGTTTGATATGCAACCACAAGAAGTAAGCAAAGGTTGTTATGTAAGAAGCTCAAGATTGTGGAAGCGTAAGTGGAGGATAGATCTAAATAGTAAGAAACAATGTTGGATTGGCATGAGTTGAGGTTTTCACAGAACGCTATGCCCTAAGACTAGAAGGCTTCCGGAACCCCACAGATGGTGAACAATTCAACAATTTTAACAAGTATTATTTCAGAATAGCATATGTGAATTAAGCATAGCCTTCATACTAGAAGTATTACGGAATCTTACGGAACTTTGACCTCAAACTTCTCAGAAGTATTGTTTACAGAGAACATTGTGGAAGTTGAGTCTCTACTTCACAAGCTCTTTCATGTACTCTTTTTCTTCCCGGAGTAAAGCGTGTGAATGCCTTTTTGATGTAGTCAGCATCTTTGAGACGCTCCTAGTGAATAGGGGGCGTTAGCGTCCTTTTTAGTCACTATTAAAATAGCCGACCACGCCTTACTGCTAGGTTGCTGCGCTCTTAAGTCACGGATCGTTACATAGCCACAACTGTTTTTCAGGTTTGACGACAACCAAGCTTAGCACTGACACTTGCTCTAGAGGCTGATTTGTTCAGTCAAATGCGGTAGTGGTTATATAGAAGATTGATAATTCATCCATGCTTTGGCATTAAGCAGGATCTTCAGTTTGGTTACGACAATAATAAGCCAGTTGATGGAGGATACAATACATGCCAAAGTTTGGTTGAGCATAACAGTAACTTCTGAGCCAGAGCAATACAAGAGCAAATATATGAAGAGCCATTATATGTACACATTATTCCAGTTCATATTCTTTATAATCTGTCCATAGGATATACTATTCACTAGAGAAGGGCACTACATATCAGCCATCGAGATAGGGTCTGACACTGCAAAACAATGGTGTTGAGGAGATGTAGGAAAGGATCACACACAGCATCACTCCAAAGGTGCTGGCTTATGGTTACTCGTGTAAATATAAAGATCAGTAATGCCAGGTGGAGGGAAAGTCCACCAAAGTAATATCGTTCATACATTTAAACACGCATAACTAGCATTCTAAATAGCATGTGTGGAGAACTTAAGGGTGTCCTCTCTCAGCTGGAACAAAAAACATTTTGTTCACTACTTCAGCCTTCTATAAAGGAGCGCAGAAGCGCTCTTGCGACACTGCATAATACACAGACGTGAGGTGAGAAACAACTGCACTGCGTATAGCAGCCCTGTCCATACCGTAATTCAGAATTTTACAAGCTTTTGACCACAAACAAATTGCACGTCTATTACTTCTCAAACTTACCTTCCTGAGCTTAATGTCTGTCATCTCTTCCTACTATGAAGTCTGTACGATCACAAAAATAGAATCATGTCAACAGTTGCCTTCTTTGTTCTTATCCTAATATGACCTACAATAGCAACGTTTGGATAGATAGGGACATACATACACAACTGTGTAGAACTCTGAAACACTCTGTAAAGATAAAGGAGTAGTCGAATAATCTTCTCTAGCTGCGCAGACTTCAAGGAGGCATTTAAAGCCCATCAACAAAGAAAGGTCAGCGCACGGATATCCACAACAAACTTGCGTAGAGTAGATCTGCTGCATATTATGCTGCCGACGTCCAGCCGTATGTTGTGAGGATAGCTTGAGATGCCATAGCACTTTCATTTTGGTTTAACCATGATCGACATGATAGATTTACAGAAGAGAGCCACGGAGGAGAGTACCCCAGCACGCTGACTAAAGTGATTAATGTTGTGCAGTATGCTAGACTCAAATACATTGCATGCAGCAAAATTAATACTTGGGCTTGTGACAGAAATACCGAATCTGTTTCTAGGCTCCTTGAGTACTAGGGATTGAAAAAAGCATGAAAATTATTAGGTTAGTTGACTGTATAACATATACTTACAAATCAAACAGGGCTTAAGACTCTTATTGATCTGAAGTGAGCAAAGGCATGATATTTTTTATAATTAATTAGAAGATAAACATCAAAATTGAAATGATATACATTACCTGCATTTAGTTTTGTCTGTGGTTGATCTCAGTTCTCATAAGAGAGCAACGTAAACACAAGTCTAAGCAAAAGATGTAAGTGCACACTATCTTGTAGTATTTTCATTGCAGATTCTTGTTGCTTTGAGCAGCGGACGTTAAGATACGATACAACAAATCTAAAAAAGCAATACATTTCGAAATAGAGAATGTGCTGTTTGAGCTGTAAGGAGATTCTATTTATAACCTTTAGGAGGTTTAAAAGGTCAGAAGAGTAGGTGATGTCTTTCTTACTAGCAAAGTTAGTCTTACGAAGTGTCTGAATGTGAAGAGGAAGTCTTTAGTAAATTCTGGAATGAAAAGCTAAGCACAATGCGCTATAGGGCTTACTGATTTAAGGCTATCAGTTACACCCGAGACATAGAAATCTGAAACAATCGAACAATGAATAAACTATAGACACCGGCATTTCTTTGATACATGTAGCGAGAAGTTCTGGAGCCTTGAACTTAAAAGGGGGAGCTAACTGACATGATGATTGAGGGGCTCTTTACAGCAGAGCAAGTTTGTTTCAATAAACACTCAGAGAATCATAGCATGTCTTACCTACTTGACAAGCAAAATTCGAGAATCGAATGGTGGGACGCGCTTGAGGAATTGGAGGCGCGCAACAACAAGACGCGCGTGTAATGTACGATATGCAACAAAAGAATCAGGAGGACCAAATATTTTGGATCGTTCTTGAACTCGTAAAAGATTCATTGAATCAAGGAGACTTAAAGTTGACGATGTATGAGTGACTCGGAAGCCTTGGAGACAAGCAGCTTAGCAGCTGGAGATGGATTTGTTGTGCAATTCCAATATCCTATCTTGATGTTAACCTATGCATATTATACACTTCTTTTCCACCAACGTCGTCTTAAGAGACTACGTCTCCACCAAATCCAACAGGTCTCCTCTTCCCGCCGCTCTCAGGCACTATAGCCATAGCTTTGTACACTTTTCCCATCCCACTTCCGCCTCTGTCAACCAATCTCT
>JBPBPI010000067.1:0-2629 GCA_050954885.1 Janthinobacterium lividum
TAACGCATGTCGGAACAATCCCGAACTTACAAACCGCCAGACTGAAGGCAGAGCTTGCACTTGGCGTTCTTACGCTGGGATATTTGCTTCCTGAGCAAGCGAGTATATAGGGTAGGACTAGATATTGCTGAAGCCTACAAGCTTCTTGACATTGACAATGTCTCTATCTGGTGTAAAATTTATCCATGTGGCAAATGCTAGACTGTATAGCAGAAGCAATGCGGTGATTATTTGGGTAGTAGATTTATGTGTTTTTGCGGAATTGGCTGTATTGTTTAGCACAAATGAAGAGCACAATTCTATAAGTGCGTCGCGGTTGGAAAGTTTTCAACAAATGTGCTACTGGGCGTACGGACTCCTTACACGAATTTCATTGCCAGATCGAATCGCATCCATTGCCCGGCTTAAGCAAGTCCAAATTGCGCAGAGCCAACTTGATTCTCACCATAGGCATATGAGCTATCGTCAAACGTCGAGATTCGTCTCATATCACGGCGATATTTGCCGTGATAGGTGCCGATCCTGGCACGATGCAATACTGCTGTGTTATCCCAAAATGCAATGTCCCCAGGACTTTCCCACTCGACAGTGTACTTGTATTTATCTTGGAAAAGGTGCTCTAGAAGCTCATCAATCAACTTGCGGCCCTCGTCAATAGAAAGACCCTCGACATGGTGGTTGTATGAGCAGACATAGAGATTGCCTCTGCCGGTCGGCTCATGGATCTGAGCTAACTTGTGTTTGGCCGTAATTGCCTTGAGAACATCAACTTTGGAAAACTGCTCCATTTCGGGGCTCGATTGTTGGCGATTCCAAAGCAAAGAGTTGCACCCGACAAGTCCTTCGATTCGTTGCTTTGTCTCCTCTGGTAGATCCTCGTATGCTGTTCGCGAGTCCAGGTACTCAGTTGAACCGCCAGTACTGGGAGGTGGTAGCTCGACTGCTCTCAGGATAGAGAGCCCCGATCGCCGTGGATTGTATCCTCCGTCGGCGTGCCACAAGGCGTTGCCCTTGAGAGCTGCTGCACGCATTGGGTTGTCTCCTGTGATGATCTTGTCTTCATGATCAATGTTGCCGACGTCAAAAATCTCATCGTGGGGAATGCGCAGAATGAGACCACTCTTTTTGTGCGCTGTAACGTTCTCGAGTTCGCCCCAGCTAGTACCTAACGCAAGCATGCTCTGATCATCGATGCTGGTCTTTCTCGCCACAAGGAGGCCATAGCGCTCAAGAGCATGGCGGAGCTCTATTTGTACCGCGTCTGGAAAAGGCTTGGAGAAGTCTAGTCCATCTACGCGAGCACCAAATGTTGGATGCAACGGTGTAAATGACAGCGGTGAGGGATCAATCGTCATAGTGAGTTCGGTTCAGTAAAATTAATGTGCTTTCGAGCGGATACAGTCAACTACGAATAATTTGTGGAGGGATGGGCTCTTCGATAGGCAAGGCTACCAACATTTATCGTTTCACGCTATGGTACCAGACTTGTAGCATTACTCTCATTTGATCACTGCGCGGCTAACAGCTGTGCGTAGCCGCAATGCTTCGGTAATGTAGCCGAGGTTGCCAGCCGAGTTCTAGCAGCACTGGACTTGAAATTTCTGGGGCCCCATCTTTTGAAAGTCTGCTAGTGCCGTTTATTTGGAGCACAGTAGTGGAGATTGCCACGCTGGAGAGCTCCGTGTTCCGTTTGCAGCGCCAGAGATGCGGAGCGTAGCTTATAAAGCGTTACCATCCACGATCCTGAAAATTGAGTCTTACTGCAGGCGCTCTCACTCTTTTCACACCGTAAACCGCCCTGCAGCCCAGGGACTAAATGTACACGACCAAAAACGTGAGCGAGAGCAAGATCAACGGCGAGATGGGACCAAGCAGCTCTTTCGTCGCCAAAATCAACTCGAAAGAAAGTCCTCTCATCGGCGCCTTCATCACAATCCCTTCAATCACCATAGCTCAACTCACTGCTCAGTCCGGCTGCGACTTCGCCATCATAGATATGGAGCACGCGCCTTTTACAATCGATATTGTTACTCAGATGGTGCACGCTTTCGTGTCAGCGTCAAGAGGAACAAGCTTCCCACTTGTGCGTATACCATCTCACGGAGTCGAATGGGTGAAATGGGCTCTAGATAGCGGAGCAGCGGGCATCATCATTCCTATGGTAAACAACGCAAATGAGATGGAATCCATCATTGATCGTGCCATCTATCCTCCTGCTGGGCGGCGAAGCTTTGGACCTTTCAGCGCCCCTTTCGGACATCCAGAAGGACCTCATAAGGGTCTCGGCGGCTATTTCGAACGAGCTATAAACCGTCAAATTGCTGTATTGCCGATGATTGAGTCAAAAGAAGGTCTTGAAAATGTCGAATCAATCTTGGCTCTGGACGACGTGACCGGGGCGTTCATAGGCCCTGCTGATCTCAGGCTTTCTCTCGGCTTGACTGCGGCGGCAGATGGTCCAGAGCCGTTGTTTTTGGCAGCGCTACAAAGAATCTGCGCCGCCGCTCAGAAACATAACAAGGTGGTTGGCTGCCTAGGCTTAGGAGAAGAGGATGCTAGGAAAAGGTCGCTAGAAGGCATGGATTTTCTGGTCTCCACTTTTGATTATGGTGCAATGAACAAGGCATAT
>JBPBPI010000068.1:0-16726 GCA_050954885.1 Janthinobacterium lividum
ATCCTTTTTGAGATTTAATACCCAAAATGATACTCCAATGTTTTCAATACTTTAAACTTTTTTACACGCCTCTTAAACATAACTCGGGTTAAATTAATATCAAAGGCGTAGACATGACCTGTTGAGCCTACTGTTTTGGCTAAATACTCGGTCATAACACCACTGCCGCAACCAATATCCCAGACTGTGTGACCAGAAGATAATCCAGCCCGTTTTAAATGTTCATAAGAATCTTGTTCAAAAATTTTATGTTGTTCTTCTAATGCTTGTTCCGCTCCGCGACCTGTTTTTAAAATATAGCTATTTTTAGGATCTTCATCACAGGCATTTAAAATATTTGTGTGAAAAATAAACATAAAAAAGATAACTTTGAATTTTTTATTGAAATACATCCGACCCTATTTAATTTTTTTATTATGTGGTGCGCCCGAAGGGATTTGAACCCCTGGCCTTTGCCTCCGGAGGGCAACGCTCTATCCAGCTGAGCTACGGGCGCCCTGATTTCTATTCTCTTTATACCCTATATTTCAAAGCATGCAAGATAACCGTATTTTTTATTTAAGGGATATTGGCTAAATTATAATGATACTATGACAAAAATTAATTGCGATTTTATCATAATTTGTTGAAAAGATTTATTAATTGAAAAGTGGTGGGCGCTACAGGGATTGAACCTGCGACCCCTACCATGTCAAGGTAGTGCTCTCCCGCTGAGCTAAGCGCCCTTTTCATAGGCAAGATATACACGCGTTAATATAAAATTTCAATGATGTTTTATAAACAAAATAGGGCTTTAGCCTTAAATTAAAAACGTACCAGAGATACTAAATATAAATATCAAAATTTAGGAAGAAATATTGGCTTTTTGTAGCCCCATTTTAATATAGTCGTAACCAGTTACAAGGGTTAGTAAAGCCGACATCCAAAGAGCAGTTAGACCAACGGGTTGCAAATCAAAAAAAGCAGATCCAGGCTGGGTGATAATTAAAATAGAAAGAGCCGTCATTTGAAGACCTGTTTTCCATTTGGCCAAGGTAGACACAGGCAAGGATAAATGAGCTTCAGCCAGATACTCACGAAGGCCCGAAACCAAAATTTCACGACATAAAATAATAATGGCTGGAATTAAAGAAAGACCTTTGATTTGATCAAAACCCACCAAAAGAAGTAAAGTTGAGCAAATAAGTAATTTATCAGCGATAGGATCTAAAAATCGTCCTAAATCCGTCGTTTGATGATAAATGCGTGCATAATATCCGTCTAAATAATCTGTCACACAAGCCAGAATGAACAGGGCCGCTGCAATATAATGTCCTGTTGAGCTTTGCAGATAAAAAAGAGAAATGACCACAGGAATAAGCGCAATTCGCAACAAGGTTAAAAGATTTGGCAGGCCTGGCATTAAAAAACTTTCTTCATTATAATTTTACATCTATAACCGCAGCATATGCTGCACATCATTTTAATCAACTGTTAAAATAAGTATATATTTTTTGCGCAATACTTGCACTTATTCCTTCGGCTGTTTGCAAGTCCTGAATGCCAGCGCGGGCAATTTCGCGGGCAGATCCAAACCTTTTTAAAAGCGCACGCTTGCGGGAAGGGCCAATACCGGCAATGTCATCCAACATCGATTTGGCCAATTCTTTGGTTCTCTTCTGTCGGTGGAATCCGATGGCAAAGCGGTGAGCTTCATCGCGCAATTTTTGGACAAAATATAGAATATCTTTTCGTTGTTCGAGCATAAATGAGGGACGATCTTTTTGAAAGAAGACTTCACGCCCGGCATTACGGTCAGGGCCTTTGGCAATTGCCACCACAGGAATCGTGATGCCTAAAGGATCAAGAATGTCGTGAACCGCACTTAATTGACCTTGACCACCGTCGATCAGCAGCAAATCTGGCATGCGGTTGCGCTCGACATCTTGAGCCAAGGAACCTGTGAACCGTCGTGTCATGACTTCACGCATCATGCCATAATCGTCTCCCGGTGTGATGCCGCCGGGGCCTGCTGTTTTGATGGTGAATTTTCGGTAAGATGTTTTGTCAAACCCTTGGGCGCTCGCGACCACCATGGCGCCTATGGCATTGGTGCCTTGAATATGGCTGTTATCGTAAACTTCAATTCGCTGAGGTGGGACAGGCAATTGAAAAGCATCTGCCATCCCCTGCATCAGTTTGGTTTGTGATTTAGATTCAGCCAAAAAACGCCCCAATGCATCTTCGGCATTTTCCAAAGCATGATCGACAATTTTGCGTCTTGGTCCTTTTTGTGGCACCCAAAGACGGACTTTGCGACCTGCCAAGGTTGAAAAGGCTTCTTCTGCTATCTTGGCGTCTTGAGGCAAGATGTTGACCAAAATTTCTTCAGGCGGAACATTGTCTTGATAAAAAAGACTGAGAAAAGCCATTAAAGTTTCTTCTAAAGACATCTCTTCCAAATGTTCAGGGAAAAAACTATGGCTGCCGTAATTGCTGCCACCGCGGAAGAAGAAAATTTGAACACAAACTCGGCCTGCCAGGGAAGAAATGGCGACAATATCGGCATCTTTTAAAATATAACTATTGATATTTTGCTGAGCTTGAATTTGAGTCAACGAACGAATCATGTTGCGATAGGTGGCGGCACGTTCGTAATTTTGGTTGGTGCTTTCCTCATACATTTTAACGCTCAACTCTTCTTGAACTTGATGAGATTTACCTTCCAAAAAATCGATGGTTTGGCGGACAGAATCTTTGTAATCTTGATCTGCAATATAGCCCACACAGGGTGCTGAACAGCGTTTAATATAATATTGTAAACAAGGCTTTTGACGACTGGCGAAATAAGCATTGGAGCAAGAACGCAGGTGAAACACTTTATAGAGCGTGGTAAGGGTATGATAAACGGCACCTGTTGAAGCAAAAGGTCCATAATACTTGCCGGCCTGTTCCCGCGATCCGCGATGTCTGGCAAGTCGTGGCCAGGCATGATCGGTGATGGTAATATAGGAAAAAAATTTGCTGTCTTTTAACAAGATATTGTAATGAGGCGACAATTTTTTAATCAAATTGGCTTCAAGCAGCAATGCCTCAACTTCGGTATGAGTTGTGACAAATTCCATCAAAGTAGTTTCAGCTACCATTCGCTTTAAACGATTGGGCAGACGATGGGTGAGAGTATAGCTTTGGACCCGCTTTTTTAAGTTTTTGGCTTTACCGACGTATAAAACTTCGTACTGTTTGTTGATCATGCGATAAACCCCCGGCCGAGGCGGCAAGGTTTTGACATAATCAGCAATCACCTTTGCCCCTTTTTCCAGGGTTGTTTTGGGTGAGTCGTGCGATATTTCAGGATCAATCATAAAACGTATTTTGTTTGAATCCAGGCATTTGTCAATTGGCTGATGAAAATATAATTTATTGATAGAGCAATTGCTTAAAATTTTATGAAATTATATTATATAAATGACTAAAAATAATAACAGGGATAACATATGAAAAAAATTCTTACTTGCCTCATTTTTGCTTTTGCTTTTTTACTTCATGCGTCAGATTCACAAGAAGATTTTGATGCTCCAGAATTTATTCAGTCTTTTCTTCATCAATCGAATGAATGGGAGTACACTCCTCAATGGTGGACAAAGGAAAGCATAAATTTAACATCGGCAGACTTTGAATGGGTGATGAAAAAATATACCAAAGCTTTTGAAAAAAGAATGAACATTTATATAGAGCAAAACCCTGATATATTTCAAAAAATAAAATCAACCAAAAAATTATTTCACAAAAATCATTCTACTCATAAAAATGATCTTAAGGTTCTTTGTTTTCCCATTTATTGTCGCCTTAAGGCGGTTCCTCAGACAATAAATCTTTCTGTCGTTCCTGACGAAACCATTACTTGGTGTCACAATCCGACATCAGAAAATATGAAATATAATTATTTTCAATTAATTACGCCTAAGAGTAAAGAAATCCTAAGCAGAGAAGCTTGCCCCTATAAGTCGGATCGAGCTTGCTATCACTTTGATCGATATAAAGAACGTGGCGTCTGTGACGTTTGGATGAAATTTCCAAATACTTTTGAATTTATTTTTGAAATGGAAACACATAAAGTTTTTGTGAATAAATCAAAAAGCTATCATATGGGAAGCAATGAATTTTTTAAGATAAAACCTGCAAAATGGCTTCGCTGGAGTAAAAAAGGTTATCCTCAATTGTTGTTGGGAACATATAATTTTGACACGGAAAGATGGAAAAATAGAAATTCAACAATTAAATCTTATCCGTATTTTGAGAAAGACTATCAAGAAGCTTGTAAGATTTATCCTTTTAAAAATGAAGATGAGTATATGAAATTGAAATCAATATTTTTACCTGAAAAAAATATAGAAAATGAAGATTGAAATCTTTGAATTCAATGGCTGACACAAAATATTTTTAAAAAGCAGATGATATCATTTTATGTATATAAAAATGAAGCTAGATTTAAAAAATAAAACATTACTAAGTGTAATTTTCTTCATTTAACGGCTAATTTAAATTTTTGACCTCGTAATTTTCGAATATAATTTAACAAGTTGAACATGCTTTCTGGTGACAATGAAATATTTTGTAATTCAAGTGGTAAATCTTCAAAAAATAAATGTCCATTGTTTAGAAAAGTTTTAATAAGCGTGTCTTTCTCAGGTATATCTGCTTCAAGTGCCTTGATAATAGAAATTTCATAACGCTCTCTAATAGGTCCTTTATTTGACATTTCTAAGATAGACATTCGTGCAAGTATTTTTTGGGCATCATTATAAAAAGGGGATTGAGCAGGAATACGTGCGCATAGTAATTTGATAAAAATCATGTGATGATGGGTCCGAAATTTTTGAAGTTCCTCAATCATGCTTAAAATGATGGTGTCATGTCTTTTTTGATTTTTTATTTGATCTAAATCCTGCAATATACTTTTTTGAACTTCTTTTGAAAAAGCATCGTTTTTTAATTGTTTAGTCGATTGTTGGATAAAGCTAGCATCCATTCTGAAATCAGTGATCGGAAGTTTGGGAATAATAATATCAAGAACAGAATCTGGAATGAGGTCTGCATCATAAAATATTTTTAAGAATTTAGGAAAATGGTCTACTTTACTACATTCGTAATAAAAACCTGGAAGATATTCACAACATATTTGTTCTAAATTTTTACAATTAAAATCGTAAAAATCTTTTTCTTTAAGTTTTTTATTTGATGTATTTAAATAAATATACAAAAAAAATGATTTTTTAGGTTTATCGCAATATTCTCCAACGGTAATTTCTTTAATAATAGACTTGGAATTTAAAGGCGGGTGTATCTTTGTACGTTCTTTAAGCTCTCTTCCATGATATAAGAGTAAGTCAAAAGGTGCAATATGCCATCGCTTCTCATCAACGTCACTGGCAATTGAAGAGGGGACAAACCACCATAAAGTCAAAACTAAAAGAATATTTTTTAAACCAAACATTGTGTTTTTCTTTTATACAAAAATTATTTAAATATTTGATATATTTTTAATTAAAAAAGCTTCAAATAATATTTAGAACTCTTCTTTAAGCTTCTTTAACTCATATAATAACCACCGTTTAAGCTTAGGGTCGATCCGGTGACAAAGGCCGCATCTTCGGACGCCAGAAACAACACACCGCGGGCAATTTCATCAGCTTCCCCCAGGCGGCCCACAGGGATTTGTTGAACAATTTTATTTAAAATTTCAGGCGATACCCCTTGAACCATTTCGGTGTTGATGTATCCGGGGCAAATTGCATTAACCGTGATGCCTTTGCTGCCGCATTCAAGGGCGAGGGCTTTGGTAAAGCCGATGATGCCTGCTTTGGCCGCGCAATAATTGGTTTGACCTGCTTGTCCCCGTTGCGCATTAATGGATGAAATATTGATGATACGACCAAATCCCCGCGTGCGCATACCATCGATCACCAAACGTGACATATTAAAGCAAGACATTAAATTTGTCTCAAGCACCACGCGCCAATCTTGAGGAGACGATTTATGAAACATAATATCTCGTGTGAT
The DNA here is from genome assembly GCA_050954885.1 of Janthinobacterium lividum. Taxonomy (GTDB): domain Bacteria; phylum Pseudomonadota; class Alphaproteobacteria; order Caedimonadales; family Caedimonadaceae; genus JBPBPI01. Next base: position 6,043 of record JBPBPI010000068.1, read on the forward strand.
ACCAGCATTGTTGATCAAAACATCAATAGGACCTAGATGCTCTTGCACGCTTTGCACACCTTGTTGACAGGACTCAAAATCACCGACATTCCAGCGGAAAATATCAATGCCGTGGGAGCGTTTATATTGTTCAGCACTTTCTTCATTTTCTTGATAGGTAACTGCTGTGTGATAGCCGGCTTTAGACAGCGCGAGTGCAATTGCACCCCCAATGCCGCGGGTGCCGCCCGTGACGAGAGCTGTTCTTCCTTTCATGAAATATCTCCTGTTTTCATTTATTTATAAATTATTTAAGTCTTAGATGTTAACTAGCATACTCAGGGGCGAATTTTCTATACATTTTTTAAAAAAAAAGCTATCGATACAACAGCACTACTATAAAAATGATTTAACATTTAATTTTAATCTTAAGCAGAAATCGATGAAATTTACCCACATTTTACTCATGTTTTGTGTCGCGGCCTTATGGGGGTAAACTTTATGGCGATCAAACTGTGCTTGGAAACTTTTCCACCTTTTTTTCAATTGGCTTTACGCTTTTTTTTGGTCAGTGTCCCGCTTATTTTCTTTGTTAAAATACCAAAGGGCGATTGGCAGGTTATTTTTAAATTTTCTTTTTTCTTGTGGACCTTACAGTTAAGTTTTATCAATTTGGGATTGAAGTACGGCGTACCAGCCGGCATGTTCTCCTTGCTTATTCAAACCAAAACAGCGGTTGTTTTGGTATTATCAATGATATTTTTTCAGTATTACCCCAGACGCCAAGAATTAATTGGTGTGATCATTGCCTTCATCGGTATTGGGTTAATTGTTGGCAATTTGCTCGATCAAGGATGCAGCTTGCCCTATCTTTTTATCATCCCCGCGATTCTTTCCGTCAGTTGTGCCAACTTGGTCTTTAAAGGCGCATCTTGCACTGCAAGTCCTTTGGCCATCACGGTTTGGTGTGCTTTTATTACCTTCTTTCCCATGATCATTTTAAGCTTATGTTTTGAAGGTGTTGATGCCATGATAGATAGCTTTGAACATTCCACAGTCGCAACATGGATCGGAATGTTTTATAACACGGTGCTTGCAACTTTGGTCGGTACATCACTTTACGTCTTTTTGCTCAATAAATATGGCCCTGAGCAAATTGTGCCTTTTAATCTTATGGTGCCTTTGTTTGGGCTCACCGCTTCCTGGATTGTCTATAACGAACAACTTACATTTACGCAATGGATTGCAGCCTTTTTGATTTTGGGGGGACTTTTGATCAATCAAATAAGAAATCCCAGATTTTTAATTGAGTGGATCACGATATTTAAGCGAAAAATAAGTCATCACACATGAATTTGTCCCTTATTGCGATCGGCAAAATAAAATCAGGACCCGCTAAAGATTTTTTTGGGTTGTATCAACGTCGATTGATCAAAGATATTTCCGTTAAAGAAATTGAGGTTAAATCAAAGGGATCTAGTGACGAGATCAAGCGTTTGGAACAAGACTTAATTTTGCAAGCCATTCCACCTCGCGCCTTTGTTATTTTATTGGATGAAAAAGGCGAAAACATCACCAGTGAATCTTTTGCGGATAAACTACAAAATCTTATGTCTGATAAAATTGTTTTCATCATCGGTGGTGCCCATGGTGTGACGCCCCTTGTCAAAGCACGTGCTAATCTTTTGTTATCTTTTGGAAAATGGACATGGCCACATATGATGGTGCGTGTGTTACTGGTTGAACAAATTTATCGTGCCCAACAAATTCACCTTAATCATCCTTATCACAAAGAATAGTCTTTTTAAGAATCAGTTGGCGATGACATTTTCAAAAAATTACGCCGAAACGTATCAACTGTTTGTACAACTTCATCATTGGGCATACCAATGGCATGTAAGGCCTTTGTGGCCAATTGAAGACTTGGCTCCAGATGTTGAGGTGTGACGACTGTGATACCAGCTTGAGTGAGACGTTCTTCAAATTCATCATCTTCTAGGCGGACAGACACCATAAGATCTGGAAACTGACGCGTCAGCATCATGGCAGAGCGAAAAGCAGACTTCTCATTTTTAAAACAAATAAGGGCTGCGCGTGCTTTTGCAGCCCCTAAAGCGCGCATCATTTCAGCCCGCCTGGCGTCGCCAAAAAAGATAGGGAAACCATTTTGACGGCCTTCTGACACGGCTTGTAAATTGCTATCGATGATGACAAAAGGAATCAGCTTCTCTGTTAAGATACGGGCAATAATACGACCGATGTGGCCAAATCCCGCAATGATAACATGATTGCGCAAGTCCATGGTTTCTGCAGGGGGTTCGTGAACATGACGTTCGGACTCGTTTTCAGAATATTTATCCTCAAGATATTTACCCAAGTTTGCCAAAAACGGCGTAAATGCCATAGAAATCGCCACGAGTGTAAATAACATTTGACTTAATTCAACCGTGATCAATTGTGCGGTTACCGACGGGGCAATAATCACAAAGACAAACTCACCCCCGCTCGCCAGCAACATACCAACACGAAGGGCTGTAAATTTTGGAATCTTAAATAACAAACAAAGGCCAAATATAATCAATATTTTTAAAGAAAGATAACAGGTTAAAATAATGGCCAATTGAGGCGCATGAGAGACAATGAGTCTTGGATCCAAACTCATGCCCACTGTCATGAAGAAAAGACCAATCAGCAAACCGTAAAAAGGTTGGATGTCGGCTTCAACTTGATGACGATATTCGGTTTCAGACAAAAGAATACCCGCCAAAAAAGCGCCAAGCTCCATAGAAAGCCCAGCGCCAGCTGTGGCAGCACTCATGATTAAGACAACAAGTAAAGTGACACTGACAAACAATTGAGGATTGTTGGTCTTGGCAATGGCGTTGAAAAGCGGCCTGAGAAAAAGCCGACCGATTAAAATGATCACAAAAAGAACAACGCTTGCTTTAAGTGTTGAAATTCCCAAGACTTCGAGAATTGATAAACTATCATTTTTAAAAGCACTGATCAGCATCAATAAGACAACAACGGCAAGATCTTGGAAAAGTAAGATGGCAAAAGAAACACGGCCAAAGCGAATGGCGATTTCACCCCGTTCCATCAGCAATTGAATGCCAACGGCGGTTGAGGATAAAGCCAACACGCTTCCTGTTAGCAAAGCAACGTCTAAAGACCACCCCATATACATTAAAATAAGTATAATAATGGCGCTTGTGACAATGACTTGAGCCAGACCTAAGCCAAAGACATATCGCCTTAGTACTTGAAGACGCTGCAAGGGCATCTTGAGTCCAATGGTAAAGAGAAGAAAAACAACCCCTAGCTCGCCTAAAAGTCGCGATCCCTCGATGCTTGTCACAAACCCAAGACTTTTGGGACCGATAATCAAACCTGCAAAGAGATACCCTAAAATAGGACTCACGCGAAGCCTATGAAAGAGCAGGACAACGGCCACGGCTGCTATTAATAAAATGAGTGCGTCATTAAGATAAGATGAATGTTCCACAAAAGCTCCTTAAGATGTCCTTATTTTAACAACAAATTATCTGAGAGCAAGGCATAAGAATAAAAGTTTTATGGTGAGTGTTGCAAAGGTAAGATAATTTTTCTAAACGCCTTAATTTTTATCTTAATTAAATGGTCAGTGGATGAATTCGAAAAATTTATAATCGTGATTTAGGTTTTGAAAGAAAATATATCTATTAACTTACAAGAAGGTTAAATAAAGATGAATAAAAAAACAATTTCATTTGGCTGAACGTGAAAAATTAAAACATTTTGATCAAATTTATTTCCAATTATTCACACATCAAAAGCAGTTAACAATTCAAACCTAAAATAACCCATTTGTTTTACAATTGATGCTTAAGATGGCTCAAACCTCAGTAAACCTAAGGGTTTTCTAAATGTGTTTGTTTTTTGTGCATACCCATAAAACCATCCAGATTGTCTTGCTTTGACCAGGCTACACATCTTTTGCCCACAGATTTATCCACAGGTTTAGTGGATATGATTTTTTCGTTCAAAATTAAATTTTTGATATGAAAATATTTCATAAATTTATGAAGATTTTAACATGTATAATGCCAAATAAATTATATCTAGATATTTTTTATGTGACAAAAAGACATTTAACATTTATATAAAAATTTAACTATTTTAAGAAAGTTTTTAAGTGCCTCGTCAATCAAATTTTGTTTTAACTATTTTTTTAATAATTTCCTTCTGTGGATCTCAAATTCAATTAAAAGCAACCTCAAATTCGATATTTAAGGAAGAAATTGAAAATAAAGTTGCAATAATAAAACCTAATACATCAGAATTTAATCAAGAAAATTTTGAGTTTTTTAAAGACAAATATAAAAAAGAGTTGAATCAAAAATTAATATGTCAAGGCGGACGTGTGGCTGTTTTGTTCACAGCTGTCATGGCGCTACAGTATTTTCAAACACCGGAAGACAAAAAATTTGAATTTTTTTCATCTGCCTGGTCATCAATGGGTGGACAATTTCTAACATGCGCCCTTTTTTTAGAAGCTATTAAAGGTTATGGTGATGTTATTAGTGCTCGCTTTCCTATTGTATCTTGGTTTTCATCTTCGAAAAAAAATCATGATCAATATTACGAACTACAAGAACAATATTTTAAAATAAAAGAATTTCTTCCTGTATCTCTTATAGATAGTTTTGATAAATATCTTCAAAATATTTATGATGCGCGTGAAGGAGCACGTGAAGAAGACTATAAAAGAATTTCAAAGGTTGTGGAAACTATGTTAAAACTCCCTTTAAAAAGCAAACCTTTTTCTGCCCAGAATCTTAAAAATAATTTTATTTCTGTAGTATCTAGTTATCCTGAAGCCATTTCAGAAGAAATAATAACTTTTGTTGAAAATTTAGTTCTAAATTCTGAATATCCTGAAACACAAGGACTTAAGCGTAAGACATCTCTTTTTCTTTTAGGCCCCCCCGGTGTTGGAAAAACAACATTGGTTTATGCGATGGCAAAGGCCATGGATCATCCTATCTTTGAATTATCACTTACTGATGTAAAAAGTGAAGACAAACTGAGAGGTGAGGGAAGTTGGAATGTTCCTTTAAAAATTGGTTTATTTGCAGAAGCTTTAATTAAAACAGGTATTAAAAACCCTTTTATCTTGGTTGATGAAGCAGATAAATTTTTAAACTCTGATGAATATCAAGCCCAAATGTTAAGAGGAACATTTTTAACAATATTAAGCGATGTGACTTCTTACTTTTATAATCAGACTTTTGAGGCTAACATCGATATTTCTGAATTTATCTTTATTTTCACCGGAAACGAGCCTTTAAATGATATTGGATTCCCGCGTCGTTTGACAACTTTGAAATTTGAAAGTTTATCACACGATAAAAAATTAGCTTTTGCGCGTAATACTATTCAAAAAGCATGTAATTTATATAATTTGAAAATAACTCAAAAAATTAAGAAGAAAACCAAAAAAATTGTAATTTATGATCATAATCCAGGTGTTGCAGTGCTTGAGAAAGTCTTGATCGATTATGTCCAAAGCTTGGCGCGAAATATTTTGTTTGAGCGCGCAGAAAAACATTATGATATCGAGTCTGCTTTTAAAAAATTAGGAAGTAATGAGCCAATAATAAATAAAGCTGAAGCTGGGGCCTAAAAATATTAAAATAATGGAAGATTGATTTCACGGGTAATACTCTTTAATCTAACATTAATTAAATTTTATAAAAATTTGGGAATAATTGTAGGGTGACACGTCAAAAATTTTTCATTATATCGGGATGTGTTCTGATATTTCTCTTAAGTATACTTATTTTCTGTTACATCAGCTACTGGCGTGGATGGGAAAATACAGACAATGCTTATGTTGAGGCAGACATCAGTATGATCAGTGCCAAAATCACCAGTTATGTCGAAGATATTAAGGTTGAAGAAAATCAACACGTCAAAAAAGGTGATTTATTAATTATTTTAAGATCGGTGGAAGCTCAAGCCAATGTGCAAGAAGCCAATGCCAATATTGAAGCCGCTCAAGCCAGTCTTTTAAGTACAGAAGCTAAATTAAATTTACAAAAATCGATTATTTTGGAACAAAAAGCCAATGTTGAATTGGCTCAAGTTGAATATCGACGTGCCAAGCGAGAATATGACCGAACTGAAAATTTAGGAAAGACTGATATTTTCAGTAAAAAACAATTAGAAACCATCAATGCAACTTATTTAAAATCAGCAGCAAGCGTTAAAAACGCAGAAGCCACTCTTGCATCAACCCAAGAACAAGTTCCTGTATTAATGGCAGAGAAAAAACAAACACAAGCTAAAATCCTTCAAGCTGAAGCTAAAAAATTGTTAAGTCTTGAAGATCAAAACAATACAAAAATTTTCTCGGCCCTTGACGGTATTGTGGGCAATAAGGTGGTGCAATTGGGCCAGCTTGTAAGACCAGGCCAGCAACTTATGGCGTTGGTGCCTCTTAAAAACTATATTTATGCCAATTTTAAAGAAACCCAAGTTGAGCATATGCACTTGGGCCAAGCTGTTAAAATTTATCTTGATACGTATCCAAATCATGAATTTAGGGGAACAGTCCATAGCTTTTCACCCGCAAGTGGTGCTGTCTTTAGTCTTCTACCGCCTGAAAATGCCACCGGCAATTTTACCAAAATTGTTCAACGTATTCCGGTCAAGATTGTCTTTGACAATGTGCCGGCTGGTGTGAACATACGTCCTGGCATGTCAGCAACTGTTAAGATTAACACAATTCCATGACCGAGATCCAAGCTCAATCTGCTTACAAGTCTTTAACCCTTCGAGATTGGATTACTTTCTTAACTATGACTGTGGGTATGTTCATGGCAATTTTAGATATTCAAATTGTCTCAAGTTCATTAAATGAAATACAAGCAGGTGTGTCGGCAAGTTCGGATGAAATTGTATGGGTTCAAACCTCTTATTTAATTGCCGAAGTGATTATGATTCCTTTATCAGGGTTTTTGTCACGTTTGCTCTCAACACGCGTGTTGTTTACAATATCGTGCTTGGGGTTTACGATTGCCAGTTTCATGTGCGCTTTATCAGAATCTCTGACAACCTTAATTTTCTTTCGGGCATGCCAAGGATTTTTGGGTGGTGCCATGATTCCCACTGTCTTTGCCACCAGCTTTATTATCTTCCCACCTGAAAAAAGAACAGTAGCTGCTATACTCACAGGACTTGTGGCAACATCAGCCCCCACATTGGGTCCAACTGTGGGCGGGTATCTCACAGATACCTTCAGTTGGCATTGGTTGTTCTTAATTAATGTCATTCCAGGCGCAATTGTTACCTCGGTGATATGGTTTTCTGAAGATTTTGATCATCCTGACTACAGCTTGTGGAAAGGATTTGATTTTATTGGCTTAACCCTGATGGCGCTTTTCTTGGGCAGTCTTGAATATGTTTTAGAAGAGGGACCCCGCTGGCAATGGCTTGAAGATCGCAGTATTCAATTTTTTACCGTCTGTATTTTTATCGGGGCTATCGGCTTTTTTATGCGTGTTTTACTATATCACCAGCCTATTGTTGATGTGCGTGCTTTTAAAAATCGAAATTTCGCTTTTGGTACATTTTTCAGTTTTATTTTGGGTATTGGCTTATACGGACTTGTCTATTTATTGCCGCTCTATTTGGCCGTGGTACGTCAGTTTACGGCTCTTGAAATTGGTATGACCATGTTTGTCTCAGGTCTATTTCAATTTATTGCAGCACCGATTGTGGGTATTTTATCGCAAAAAGTAGATTTACGTCTTCTTTTATTTTTTGGTTTCCTCATGTTTTCCGCCAATGCTTATCTTTGTAGTTTTATCACCAGTGACTATGGCTTTCGCGAATTCTTTTGGCCTCAAGTCTTGCGTGGTGCGTCTTTAATGTTTTGCTTTATCCCTATCAATACGCTGGCACTGGGGACCATTCCCAAAGAAATGCTTAAAAACGCTTCAGGTCTTTATAATACCATGAGAAATTTAGGGGGTGCCATTGGGCTGGCATTGATTAACACAGTTATTATTCAAAGACTTGCTCTTCATAAAACACGTTTGAGTGACAGTATTCGGCCTGGAAGAGTTGCCGTTGATAAAACATTTAGTAATTTAGAAGACCACTTTGATGTATCAATACTCGGCGATGCCCATACCGCCGCCACACAAAAAATTTATGGTATTATGTCGCAACAAGCTTATGCCTTGACCTTTGGCGATACTTTTTATTTAATTGCAATCTTATTTGTCATTCCAATTTTTTTCATCCCCTTAATTAAAAAACCTAACCTAAATGGTGATACGGCCGATGTTCATTGATGGTTAATCACCAAGACATCTTTTTCGGTTGAGTCACACAAAATAATTTGATTCGGATAAAGTGTTTGTAATCTGGCAAAAGAATCTCGTCTCATAACAGCATAAACTTTTTCGGGTCCTTGCCAAAGATTTTTAAATTGTTCCTGAGACAACACAATGGCACTCATGTCTTCTTGGTCAATGCCAAAACCTAATTCTCCGACCCAGCCATGAATGAGAATGATTTGATTTAAATAAACCGGAAGATCTTGATAATATCTTTCGTAACCGATCACTTTATCAGCGGGCTTTTTGGTTTCTAAAATTTTTAAAGCCAACGATTTGATCGATCGATTTTCAATGCCTGGCCAAAGCGTATTCAAGCATATAAAAACAGTCATGGATCCCGCGACAAGTGACGTTAGGGCAAAGCGTGGCCGTCCTTTGCTGATAAAGTAACCTGGAGTCAAACAACCTATGACCAAGCACAGCACCATGATTTCGCCGGTGATCCAATGTTGAGTAAAGACAGGCAATAGATCTTGTGTGAAAACAACGATAGGCAGGATAACAATCATTAAAGCACAACATAATCGATAAATTTGAACACCCATGACAAAGCCAAAAGTATTTCGGTTATCACGCCAAATACTACCGATATAAATTCCCATTAAAACAGCCAGTGGCGGGAATAAGGTCAAAATATAAGGAATAAGTTTTGAATTTGACAATGAAAAAAAGATGAAAACAAACCCAATCCAAATGATTAAAAATTGAAAAATATCTTTGGAAATTTTCTTTGATACATCGCGAGTTGCCTGAACCAGAAAGGCTGTCCAAGGAAAAAAGCCAATGCTTAAGACGGCCAAAAAGAACCACCATGCTTGACGTCGTCCATGACCGCGAGATGCAAATCGGACAAAATGTTCGTGAATAAAATAAAAGTAAGGAAATTCAGGATTTTCAATACTGACCAGGATATGCCATGGTGCTGTAAGAGCCAAGAAAAGTAAAATTCCCCAAGGCTTAAACGCCAGCTTTAAGATATCCCATCTGCGTCCTAAAATTGTCCACAATAGAATAATAGCCCCTGGAATAACTGCACCAATCATCCCCTTGGTCATCATAGCCAAAGCAGATCCCACATAAAAACCAATTAACCATTTGTTTTGTTGTTTTGGAAATTCAAAACTTAAAGACGCTTTTAAAAAGCTAAATAATGCAATTGAAAGAAAGACGGTGACCCCAAGATCTAAAATCAAAAGTCGGGTGTGAACATAATAAAGTAATGAACTTGCTAAAATTAAACTCGAGGCCCAAGCTTCTGTGCGACCGAAGAGTGAATAGACAATGCCAAAAATCCAAAGGCAGCCTATGATTCCCAAAAATGCTGGTAAAAGACGAAGAGAGAATTCTGTTAATCCCAAATTTTTAATAACAAAAGCTTCCGCCCAATACATTAAAGGGGGTTTTTCAAAATATTTAATTCCATTGAGGCGAGGGGTTATATAATCACCTGTTGTTACCATTTCTCGGGGAATTTCAGCATAGCGACCCTCATCAGGGGTTGATAAAGAACGCTCGCCCAACATAAATCCAAAAACTACCGTTAACAGTGCGCATAATTTCAGAAGATCTCGCCCCATATATTGACCCTTAATAATCTTACTGTAGATGCCCTTAGATATAAATCATAACAGGTTGTCTGTCATCTTTTTATCGAGGTAGCAAATTCAAAATTTATTTAGCATTTGTCAAAAAATGGCGTTTAAAAAAGAAGTTTAAATAAATTATAAAAATAAATATATGTTTTTGTAGATATTTTTACACTTCTAAAGTCCTTTAAAACCAAGCAATTGACTCATTGTTAATAAAACTGTGAAGTCGATATAACTTCGGTACATATATTGAATCCAAAAAAAACACTATAAATATATGAAAAATATATTTATTGTAAAAATTGAGGAGAAAGTTACTTCACCTTGGATCGGCCTGTAACTCTCTCCTTAATTCTCTCGTACAAATGTGTCTAAGTATTTGTTAACGTATATAGTCTTCCTTGGGAACTAGATAGCCATCACCAGTGTGCTGTCTAGTTCTTTCTTATTATATTTTTTTCAACAATTCAAGTTGTTATTTCAGGTTAATATATTCTTTATGATATTTTTTCATATATTTTTATCTTTCTGATAAAGCTTCGTCACGGGCTTTGATAATAGGTTTTAAAAGATAATGCATCACTGTTTTCTTGCCTGTCTTAATGTCAGCCGTGGCAATCATACCAGGAATAACCCGAACTGTGTTTAAGGATTGAGCTGTGTGAGGTTGTGTAAGGAAGGTTTGTCTTGTCTGAGTTGGTAATTGACCAGCCCTGCAAATAAGTG
>JBPBPI010000069.1:0-2578 GCA_050954885.1 Janthinobacterium lividum
TATACCACCAGTGCCTACTCATCATAATGCTCATCTACAAAGCAATACTCTGGCTCTGTTGTTGATAACTTGATCAACGGGACAGGACATGAAACCGATCTGTTACATGAAACATATGTTATCCCAGGAGATGTCGTTGTTACGTTGGAGTGGCATCCAAACTGATTAAATATAGCGATCGGTGTCCTCACGATAACAGTACTCCCCTCGCCACAAAGATAATTTATACCGCTATAGCGAGGTATGAATAATTACGGCAAGTTTTCTTTCTTAGTTCACGATGTTCCCGCGCAGTTACACAAGCGCACACTGTAACTTGTAGCCTTCAAGGCCGAGAGAATTGCTTAGATCGTGGCAAGAGTATGCCGCTTGGTAGGCCTAGTTGTCTGCTTCGACGTAGCTGCTGACGTATGCTGCACATTCCGATGAGCTCGCCCGGACCACTGTGCACCAAAATCTTGCTGCAATGTAGACGCTTGAGGAAACCAGAACCAATACTCCGTAGGTTATCAGTCATCCAGAAACAACAGCAAGTTTCAACTAGCACAAGACGATTCAGCGAGAAGAGCAAAGCCAGTGGCGATAACAAGCCGTTGGTCAATTACCAGCCGCGTGGAACCACCATGGAAATCGCACATTCTGTCCAGCGGAACGGATCCAAGGACTGGAAAACTGCATACCTTGCTCTCGGATCCAACACAGGCAACAAGCTCGCCAATATCGAGGCTGCCTGTGATTCTATCAGACAACATCCAGCCATGAAGCTGATTGGGACAAGTTCGTTATATCTCACAGAGCCAATGTACGTACTCAACCAAGAGCAGTTCTTCAATGCTGTCTGTCAGGTGCGCTCGACTCTCCGCGAATGTAGAGAGCAGGGTCTTACATTCCACGACCTTTAGATAAGCACAAGTCTGGCACCAATGGACTTGCTCGATCAATTGCAAGATATCGAGAAACGGCTGGGCCGCGTCAAGACCATTGACAAAGGACCACGGAACATCGATCTTGACATACTACTTTATGAGAACGTGATCATGGACACCGAACGTCTGACCATCCCACACAAATTGATGCACGAAAGAGAATTCGTCTTGCGCCCACTGTCAGAGTAAGTGCAATGATCCGGCTCATCTACTAACGACGATCGCTGACAACTACAAGTCTTGATCCAGACATCAAAATTGCGCGTGAAAGCTCAGCAGATTCTGTGTCGTCGTATCTGGTGGGACTACCATGCTCAGATCCACCGTTGACTCCTATAGTGCCCTTTTGCAATGGTCCATATCTTACACCGAATGATCCGTCACGCAAGACAAGAGTCATGTCGATAATGAATGTCACGCCAGATTCCTTCTCCGATGCAGGACAGAATTTTGACGCAGACTTGTCCGTGGAAGGAAACTCCGTAACGGGAGCGATTGCAGATTTAGAACAAGACTTTGCTCGTGGAAACGGCACGCCTGAGATTAAATCTACTTTGCAGCATGGCTATATGCGCCAGGTTTGGGCCACTATTCATCAGCACATTTCGCAAGGCGCAGACATACTCGACATAGGCGGCCAGTCGTCGCGACCGGGTGCGGAGTCCATCTCGGCAGAGGAAGAATTTGGACGCATACAGCCTGCTATTGCCGTGGCAGCAAGCATGTTCCCAAAGCTGCCTCTGAGCATCGACACGTACCGCTCAAAAGTTGCAACATCTGCAATGAATTTCTTGCAGTCCCAATCTGCAACTCCTGACCACAATGAAAACAGATCTTTGAACAATTCGGCATTTGTGATTAACGACATCTCGGCTGGCACACTAGATGCAGAAATGCTGAAAGTAGCAGCGGAATCGCATTCTACCATTATCCTGATGCATATGCGCGGCACACCCGAGACCATGACCCGAAAAGAGCACACATCATATTCCTCTGGGGTCGTCGAGGGCGTAGCTACAGAACTGCTCGATCGAGTGAAGCAGGCAGAAGAGGCTGGTATTCCCCGATGGCGCATCATCCTAGATCCCGGCATAGGTTTTGCAAAGACGGCCGAACAGAATCTCGAGTTGCTCAGGAATCTGCCGCGACTGAGAGCATGGCCGGGACTTCATGGACTGCCATGGCTGGTAGGAAATAGTCGTAAAAAGACGATAGGCACGATATTAGGCCAGCAGGATGCGCGGGCACGCACGTGGATGGAAGTGTGCACAAACAGTCCTGTAGACCGTTCCGATCCTGATCAAACGCCGTTTACTTCGGGGAAAGTAGCAGATCGTCCCGCAAGTGAACGGGATTGGGGCACCGCTGCTACTGTCGCTGCTGCAGTCCAGGGTGGTGCAGACATTGTCAGAGTACATAACGTCAAGGCCATGGCAGATGTCGTCGCTGTGGCCGATGCAATCTGGCGTGATGACTCGAATCGAGCGTAAAGGCGTGCAGCTCACAAAAACAAGCACCGGAGAGATGGACATACAACCTGACTGCTCAATCAAGGACATGTATAGCGGCAAGGTCTTGGATGATTATAAATAGAAATCAGAAGCTACTTAGCTTACAGTTCGACATTGTTAGTACTGTACGAGACAGCATCG
>JBPBPI010000070.1:0-2717 GCA_050954885.1 Janthinobacterium lividum
TCTGACGAGCGGCTGGGGCGACTGTTTACGACGCATCCAGGCAAGTCTTTCACGAGTCGAGGGAGAGATGCACAGCGACAAGTCAGACGCAAGCACGTGATGCGCCAAACTTTGCAAACGCGAACTGCATCTGGAGGGATGATGAGACATTTCCTGCTTCGCAAGCTCGACAAGTGGTGCAGTAGTCTCTGCGAAACTGGTGAATACGAGCAGTCATGAACGTGGATACATGACTCTGTCACAGACCCACTGCAATGCAGTTGCTGATGAGGCTGAACGTCACGGCAGATGGGCCAGTACAGCTGCCATAATCCGTGTTCCTCAAACCTGTCGGTCGCCATGCCTGTCGAATCATCGATTGCAAAACGCACCATCTTGGATGACTACTGCGGCGGTGCGCAAGGACGACAGTATGTCATTGACCGAAAAGGTAAAACCAGTAAGGTTTCCGGACGGCGCTTTGGACTTTTCGGGACGGAAAACAGACAAGGTTAAGAAGTGCTGGCCGGACGCATCGAATTCGATGATGATTGCGGTTCGTCACAACAGCCAATGTCGATGCAAGCGCTGTGGCAATTGATGGATGAGACTTCTTGTCATGCTTGGCAAGTGCCTCCTACGCCTACATCATAGTTTCGAGCGCGCGTACAGTGCTGTCAGTTGCCAAGCGATATGATTTCCCAACTCATCTCGATACAGTGCAATATTTGCTTTTCGGCGGAAGGCAGCGGCAGGCGGACAGATCAAGCTCGGCTTCAAGGCCCTAGGCAGAGCATGACCGCAGCACTGGCGCTCCGCTGGGGACGAATGCTCCGGCTGGAAGCCAAAGTGGAAGTGTGCAGATGAGGCAGCGCGTGTAGGCAGCATGCTCAAGGCTTGCAGGAAAGCGGCAGGACGAAAAAAGAGTGACGAGCAAATCATCGACTGTGAGCCCTTGCCAAGCGCAGGAGTCTGCATGACGCCGCAGACGATAAACCCGTGATCTGCGCCGCCAACAACACGCGCGGACGGCGTGGCCTCCCTGGCCACTGGCGTCGAAGGGTGTGCCTCTCCAAGCAGCATGGTGGGCTGCGGTAACGTGGGGCGTGCGGTTTGAAGCTGGGCTGCGCTTTAACGATGGTCCTTGCCGACGTGCAGAATGCTTATGCATGGCATCGAGTCCAAGCTCGAATGGACTCGAGTTGGATAGATTGTATGATCGAAAAGGCCGTTTCGCGCCCTGCAGGCGGCAGGCCACCTTATGCCTAGTCCATACTACTGCTCCTGCCCGTCGTGACTTGGTGTTGGCTCCAAGAAAAGAAGAGGCAGGAGTTAGGCGGCGCGTCTTTGCAGATCGCGCAGGAATGGCCAACGCACGCGACAGGATACGGATTCGATGAGATGCGCTCGTTGCCGGGGCTCGGTGGCTCGCTGCGCCCGCCAGAAACTCGTAATAAGAAGACACGACCGGACTTGCAGACCCACGTGACTGAGAACAAAAACCGTTGCGACTTGCGAGTTGTCTCGGATCGCACTGAGACACAACTGAGCCGCCTGGCCACGATTCACGGAATCGCACGATCAAAACAAGGTGGCGGGACTGGCTGCCACGGACTGCTTGACTCTTAACAATGTGGCGTACCGCGGCCACGCCGGCTACGTGCGTGAGATTAGGAGTGAAATTATCGAACTTTACGCCCAAGAGACCGAACCACAAGATCTGCGTGCGACCGTTTTCTTCCTTTTTGATTGGCAATCCTGCTCAGAGCTAAGGTTCCGGGCGACGATCCAATCATTGTGAAGCGTGCATATAGCGGAGGGAAAGACATCGCTAGCGACGGCCGATCAGCCAAGGATGCGGCCAATA
The DNA here is from genome assembly GCA_050954885.1 of Janthinobacterium lividum. Classification (GTDB taxonomy): domain Bacteria; phylum Pseudomonadota; class Alphaproteobacteria; order Caedimonadales; family Caedimonadaceae; genus JBPBPI01. The sequence continues at coordinate 1,847 of JBPBPI010000070.1, forward strand.
GGCTGGGCAATTAATGGCAGGAGTAGTCTGCCTCTGCCTCTGCGTATGCCTGTGAGAGAGTCCTCAGTGCTTGACGCCTCGCCTGTCCGGCACGGCAAGTGCACGCAGGAATTGTTTTGCAAGGCTGCCTCTGCGCGGCCAATCACACTGGTTACACATGCTTACCAGAGTCATCGCCTGCCTCGTCGTCGGGGCCGCATCTCACCGGGTGCCGTGTCTCTGTGTTGCGTGCGTCGCTGCAGCGATCCTTTTGGCGCAGCAAGCTTCGTGTGCGTGTGGTGGTGGTGGTTGTCTCCAGTGGGTCACACGTTCTCGCAGGCCCATGGACCATGGTGCAACAGACCGCAGACATAGCCTACCACAGCCTACCGTACGAATACGACACGACGGGCGACGGACTCCCTGGTCAGGGGCAGGCTGCTCGGTGCCGCAGACGACGACGTCAAACGCGAAAGCTACCAACAGGCGGCACCCGCTATCCATCCCACCGCAAGCCTCCACACTACTTGAGTCCTTGACTCCAGTACAGTAGGCGGTACAGTAGTCTCGTCCCGACTGTGATCTTCTGGAATCCTGCAAGCTCAGCAAGCGTTTCCATCTCGGATGCGACTAGCGTGTACTGTACTGTCCGTTGCACAGGCTGCACCCACCAGCAAAGCAGCATCGCGATCGTCGCTTTGTCTGGCTGCTTGCCGCTGGGGGCTGCGCAGGCCGCTGCTCGGCACCACCTCCCAAAGGCCCCAGCTGCATATTATTTAGTGGACATGGTGGGCTGTTCTTGTCCCGCGCTTTTTACATGCTCAAAGTCTCACGCGCTATTGGCCGTCAGTTGATGATCACTCGGGCGAAGAGAAAACAGTCATCTCGTTGC
>JBPBPI010000071.1:0-8199 GCA_050954885.1 Janthinobacterium lividum
TTTTGAGATTTAATACCCAAAATGATACTCCAATGTTTTCAATACTTTAAACTTTTTTACACGCCTCTTAAACATAACTCGGGTTTCTTTAACCATTGAAAATTTATTGAGATTAAATTCAAAAGCTTATAAAATTTTTTGTAAATTCTTTGAACGTTATGAATTTAATATTAAAGACACTCAAGTACGAATTTCAATGGAAGAAGTAGAGACATTAATGAATCATCTTGATCAAGATATGGATCGTTCAAAAGGTAAAGGGTCTCACACTAAAATTACGCTTAATTTTCAAGAAAATAATTTTGAAAATTTTTACGAAGAGCAAATGATGATTTTAGCCAATCATACTTATTTAAAACCTTATCAAATTAAGCAATTGCGCTTAAAATTTATACAAAATGGTTTATATCCATCTCATCTTAAGGAAAAACTCGAACAAAAGTGGATTATGAAATAGTGCGAATAATCAAACCACTTTAAGCTTCTTAAGATGGGTCACAGGGTTGCGTCGTATCGGCAGATATCCTTTAGATTGAAGTTTCCAAAGTTGGGCGTACTTACCATTCATTTGCAATAAAGATTGATGATTGCCTTGCTCAATAATATGTCCTTTATCAAAAAACAATATTTTATCCATATTTTGAAGGGTTGAAAGACGATGGGTGATCACAAGTGTCGTGCGATTTTTCATCAAAATATCTAAACTGTCTTGAATTTGCTTTTCAGTAAAAGCATCCAGTGCTGCCGTGGCTTCGTCTAAAATTAAAATAGGGGCATTTTTTAAAAATGCCCGAGCGATGGCAATACGTTGGCGTTGCCCCCCGGAAAGCTTAAGTCCTCTCTCCCCCACTTGTGATTGATACCCATCGGGCAATCCTGTGATAAATTCGTGACAGTGCGCAAGTTTTGCTGCTTTTTCAACCTCTTCAAGTGTGGCATTTTGGCTGCCGTAACATATGTTTTCCTCAATAGAGCGATGAAACAACAATGGATCTTGAGGAATCATAGCGATTGATTCACGAAGTGATGCTTGCGTCACCCTTGATATATCTTGACCATCGACTAAAATACGCCCCTGATTCAGATCAAAATATCTTAAAATTAAATGGACAAAGGTTGTCTTACCACTTCCTGTAAAACCTACTAAGGCAATTTTCTGACCTGCTTCGATTTTAATATTTTTGTTTTCGAAAAATTGATGCCCGGGCGCATGACTGAAACAAACATTTTCAAATAAAATTTCACCATGGGTACAGTGTAAAGCCTTGGCTGAGGGCGCGTCTTGAATTTCAACATCCGGTTCGATAATGTTCAGAGCCTGTTGAGCGGTGCCCAGGGCTGTGTTAAATTCAACCACTTCATCTGCCAAACGCCATACCGCATCAATAATTGATTGTGACAGCACAACCACCAGCGCAAAATCACCCACAGAAATTTTATTCAGTGCCCGCATATAAACCAAAAGCCCAAGAGTCACTAAGGTGAATAAAGCAGCCGTACTTCCTTGAAAAGCTTTAATTTTTAAAAGTTTCCATTGCAATCGTTGATCTTTAATAACCGTATCGTGAAGATGATGACTTAAAGCATGAGATTCATAGGCGTAACTGTTAAAAAGGCGCACGGTCGATATATTGGCCAAGCTATCCACCACTTTTCCCATCACGGTGCTGCGGGCTTCTGAAAGCGTCATAGAATATTGACGTGTACGTTGAGACAGCCAGTAACTTAGGCCTAAAAAAGCACCACTCCATATGGCTAAGACGACCGTAAAGATAGGATGCACTAGATATAGGGTAATGCCGGCAATAATTAAGGCAAAAGCATGAGAAAGAAAAATATCCGTAATCATGGTATAAATAATTTCAACACTGCGGCCCATATCGGCAATTTTATTGGCGATGCTGCCGGCATGATGATTTTGAAAATACCGCAACGAATGTTGCTCGACGTATAAAAACATTTGATGCCAAATATCACGCTGCAACAGCGGGATGGTTTTTAAAATGACATATTCATAAAATCTGAACATCAATAAGGGACTGATGGAAAATAAAAAATAAAAAAGTGCCGGTGCCATCAACGCCGTGATAATTAAATTATAGTGCGACGTCACATGTTCCGATGTGTCCAACATCACCTTTAAAAAATAAGGCGTAATCGACATTTGTGCGCCCCAAAACAGTGACACTGAACAAAGACCCACGGTTCCCCATTTGTAATTTATGATAAAATGCCAAATAAACGAAGATAATTTTTTTGGCAATTTATTCATTTTTATCGTTTGTCCTTTTGCGACATGCTTTATGTATCATTAAAAAAAATACTAACGGTAAAATATTAAAAATAACTTATTAAAATGGATTTATTTAAATTTCAAAAATAAGGCTTTAAAATTTTTAATTTTGACATATGGACTAAACATATTATTTATAAAAAAACAAAACGAAGGAACGTTACAAAAATGATCAAGAAAATTAAATACGGTGTCTCTGTATTTTCAATGTCAATGCTGTTGGGATTTAGCCCTAATTCATTGGCGTCAGATCAAAATGTACTTGAAGATTTAGATAAATATGTTGTGTGTGGTAATATTTTGGAGAAAATTGAAAATAAAGATCTTTTATCTTTACGCGCCACTTCGAAAGCTTTTCAAAGATGGCCAGACTTTATCTTACTTAAAAGAAAAAATTATATTCCTGAAGATGTCTCACCTGACGAAATAATTGGCAAAAAAAATTATTATTTAAGTACAATGTTTGATTTGGTATTTAGTCCTATGAATAGATTATACAATCAAGATAGATCGCCAACAATACTCCTTGTTGAAAATAATTATCGTGATTTTATTAAGATATTAAAAAATTATAATACAGCTCTTGTTCCTCATATAGAGTATGGACTTGAAAAATCAAGGTTTGAAGGAAGGCTTTCATCTCATCAACAATCTTCCGGATTTCGTAAACTTTTTAATGTATTTTGGCATAGGGCTTCTTTGTATGAAGTATCAATGGGCATTTTAAGCAAAAGTACAATGTCATTATTAAAAATTGGTGCAGATAAAAATGATCTTCTTAATTTTGAAATTGCCTTAAAAATGTATAAAAGAGATGTTGAAAAATATGATACAGACCGAGAATTCAGAATTTTACCCTCTATATTAGATTTATATTCAGTATCAAAAAAGGATTCTATTATCCCAATCACACAAACATTGCTTTATAAAATATCTCATCATAACACTCAAAATTTTAGCATACTTGAATTTACCTTAATGGCTTATCATCTAAAAAACACCAAAATGAGAGAAATTTTTATTGAAATAGCACACGAGCGTGCCAATAGCCCAAAGTATAAAAATACTAAAGTCTTAAATGAAGCTTATTTAAGTATAACCGATGATCATTTATTTGATGAAGACTACATAGACATTGAAAATTCTGATAACTTGAGAGAATTTCTAAATCCATTAGACTATGTCTTTCGCCATTTTCAAAAAAAATCTTTTGAAACGGGTTTTGTAAATTTAAGTAATTTATATCAACAACAGGCAATCTCTTATAGAAAACAAGCTGCAGGAAAAACAGCACAAACTATGAAAAAATATTATAATTTTAAGGAAATAGATAAAAAAATTCAAGATTGTGTTGGTGAATTCAACACGATAACGTCATAAATTTTATGTAAAAAATATCAAAAAAGAATGTTTTCCATCATATGATACATTTTACAAAAAAACATTTTTTCAAAATTAATTTTTGTTATTAAAAAATATTTTATAAATAATACTTGAAATTTTGACATATGGATCACATGTATTATTTATAAATACCTAAAATAAGGAATAATATAAAAATGATCAAAAAAATCAAATACGGTGTATCTGTACTTTCAATTTCAATGCTTTTAGGATTTAGCCCTAATTCATTGACATCAGATATAAAACCTGATGATGGTATACCAAATATTTCATATCAAACTTATTTTGAAGTTTTAGAAAATGACTTATCTAATAAACCTAGTACTTTTCTAAAAAATTTAGATAACAATGAAATTCACGATAATGCAACAAAATCTATCTTTTTAGGTAAAGTCTTAAATCATATCTTTGATCTTAATAGTCCATTAAATCAAACATTTATGACAGAAAAGAATCAAACTCAATATCATAATCTTATAAAAATTTTGGAGAATTATGATACAGCTTTGATTCCTTATATAAAAAATAAGATGCAACAAGCAACCTTAAAACAAAATGAAGAAGTTTATCAGAATTCATCTTTTATATGGAAGGCTTTTATGTCTCCTTATAATATGTATTATACCCCAGAAAAAATCAGTTTAGCTTTAGATAAAGATTTTTTTCTTTATTGATAGCTAAAGCAAAAAAATATGATTTATTTAATCTTGAATTTTTATTTAGATTTTATAATAAAAAATCATTAACTTGTAATTCATATGGGCAATTTTCATATTTAACATCTATATTTGATCAATATTCAAATTCAGAAAATTTTCAAAAAGTTGCTTTTTATTATGCAAAAAAAACTGGTATGCTTGAACTTTGTCTGATGGCTTATCATTTAAATAACAAAGATTTAAAAGATTTTATTATAAATATAGCACGTCAAAGAATTGAAAATACACAAGATGTTAAGACAAAAACAAAGTATGAAATATATTTAAGCATTACCGATAATATTCTTTTAAAAAAAATGATGGGTGAAAGAATTACTGATCTAAAAGATGAAGATTATGACAAATACAAACAAAAATCTGATCCTATGGACTACATCTTCAAATATTGTGAATACAGGGCTGATGCCGCAGGCTATAAAGGTTTAAGTAAAGATTTTGGAGACTATGCCAGATCTCACAACTTTACAAAAAGTAGATTCTCGCGTTTTGGTGGCGACCATATCTATTCTAAAAATGATATTGTGAAATTTTCTGAAGAATACATTGATCGGGATCCAACATTAAAACAATCAAAATAATTTTTAAAAATTGTAAATATTAAACTAATTTTTTATCAAAATTTTTAGGCTGTGATCATTTACCACAGCCTAAACATATCTTTATCAAAAACCATTTTTATAAAAAATCACCGGAACTGACGCCCGAAAGACTGGCATGGGTCATAAAATATTGATGGGCTGAAAATGATTTTGTATGTCTTTTGACATGATGATATTGACCATCGCCCTGCATTTCCCAGGTTTGAGCTTTGTCTTTCATATAGGATCCCATAACCTCGTTCATAATTTGGGCATGTACCGTTAGATTTTCAATGGGGATCATCAATTCAACCCGATGATCTAAATTTCGTGTCATCCAATCGGCTGATGAGATAAAAACTTTGGCTTGATTTGACGGCAATGTATGGCCATTGCCAAAACAAAAAATACGAGAATGTTCTAAAAACCTGCCGATCACACTTTTGACATGAATGTTGTCAGAAAGACCAGGTATACCAGGGCGGACGCAGCACATGCCACGCACAATTAAATCAATGTTAACCCCTGCTTGAGAGGCTTTATAAAGTAAGGCTGCCATCTTTTCATCAACAAGTGCATTTACTTTAATCCAAATGGCACCAGGTTTACCTTGTTGGACCGCATCTATTTCATTTTCAATAAGATCAACAAGTGAGCTGCGCAAATTAATTGGAGATACCGCGATTTTCTTCAATTTTTGTGGTGCAGCTCCCCCTGTAATATAGTTAAACACCAGTGCTGCATCGCTACACAGATCGGGCTGTGAGGTAAAAAAAGAAAGATCAGTATAAAATTTGGCATTGATAGGATGATAATTTCCGGTACCAAAATGGGCGTAACTCCTGGTTTCCTCCCCCTCACGACGGACCACCAAAGTTAATTTGGCATGGGTTTTTAAATCTAAAAATCCGTATACAACTTGAACCCCTGCCCGTTCTAAGTCACGGGCAAAATTGATATTAATTTCTTCATCAAACCTGGCACGAATTTCAATAAGTGCAATCACTGTTTTGCCCATCTCAGCCGCTGCAATCAATTCTTGGACGATTGCCGAATCTTTACTGGTACGGTACAACGTTTGTTTAATGGCAATCACTTGGGGATCATGGGCGGCTTGGTGTAAGAATTGTAAAAAAACATCAAAACTTTCAAAAGGATGATGAACCACCAAATCTTTACTTTTGATGGCACTGAAACAATCACCGCCAAAACTCAAGATTCTACGTGGAAATCTCGGCTTATAAACCGGATATCGCAGATCTGGCTGACCATGAGAAATCAATTGAGCAATATCGCCAAAACCCACCAGTTCATCAACTTCATAAATATCTGTTAGTTCAGTATTAACATGTTCAACCACAAATTTTTTCAAATCATTAGGCATCTGACGATCAACGGTCAAGCGAATGGCATTGCCACGACGTTGTCTTTTAAGGGCCACTTCGTAGTATTCTAAAAGATCGCTGAATTCATTTTCTTTGCCCAATTCACTGTCGCGTAATACGCGAAATACACCTTGTTCCATGACTGTGAAGCCAGGTAACAATATTTTATGAAACTTCATAATCACTTGTTCCAGTGGGACAAAACGAGGATGAGGCGCAGGGATATGGACAAATCTTGGAACCATTGGGGGAATTGATAAAATTTCGTGACTTATTTTATCATTTTGGTCATTTTTTAATTTAAAAGTAATCGCCAGTCCCCTATTTGGAATCCAAGGAAAAGGATGTACAGGATCAATCGCTAAAGGACTTAATGTGGGGAAAATATTTTTATCAAAGTATTCTTCAAGCCATTCTAATTCGTCTTTTTTCAACTCTTTGACATTTAGGATTTCAAAATTTGCGTCTTTTAATTTATGACGTAAATGACGCCACATTTGCGTTTGTTCTTGAATCAATTTATCGGTCGCCGAGACAATTTGTTTGAGCAATAGTTCGTTGTTCTGATAAGAAAAACCATTTTTACCATTGATAATACCAGTTTCAGATTTATAAGCAGCCACACGCACCATATAAAATTCATCAAGATTACTATCAGAAATGGATAAAAAACGAAGACGTTCCAATAAAGGATGGTCGGCATTACGTGCCTCTTCCAAAACGCGTACGTTAAAAGATAACCATGATAATTCCCGATTAATATATTGATCAAATTTGGTCAAATCGACGGGTACATTTGATAATTTTATTTTTTTTAAGTTACGCATAAAAATTCCCTTATTCATAAATTAAGAATAAAAGAGAAAAATTAATAATTATTAAAATTTAAGATATACTTTTAAATAATGTTATAGAAAATATGATGATAAATAGACTTTATAAAATAGTTTTAAAAAGATAGATTTTAAAATTTGGCTAAATGAAAATCTTTTGATAAAAAATTATAATATCTTTTTCATATAGTATCTTTTGTGTCCTTCAGGACAGTTATCAAGTATCCCAAACACTTCATATCCGTGTTTAAGATAGAAATCTTTTGCTTGAAAATCAAAGGTATCTAGATGTGCGAGTGTAACTCCTAACTCCTTAGCTTCCTTTTCAACTTTATTGAGTAACAATGTACCCAAACCTTGATGTCGATATTTTTCTTCAACAAAAATACGCTGATATAGAGAATTTTCCATATGTATATATCTGCACAAATACCGGCTATTAATTCATCTCCATCTTTGATGATAAAATTTTTCTCAATGGATTCTGGTTTTTGTGTTGAAGGGACACATGACTTATTAAATTTAAAAAGTCTTTTATCAACAATATTATAAGAGTTTAATTCATTAAGATGAATTGTATAATTTTCATTTGGAACATATGATATATCTTTTGTCGTTTTTATATCACCAATCCAATTTACAACATTTTGTGCAACCTCTTTTAAAGTTAAATCCGTTGTATCAATAATGCTGATATTTGCCGTTTTATCCCAATTTTCAAGCTTTGTTAATTGATTGAAGTTCATCATATTTGAACAATCTTCTTGAATAACATGTGGCGTCCAGGTTGGATCTTGATGATGCATTCGAAGCCAGGCAGCCCAATTTAACATATTTTGATCAGCACCGTATGTATTTCTTATTTTAAGTCTCTGAATCCTTTCAAAATCACTATAGCTGATTGCATATATAATTACTCAATGTTATAAATAGGGATGAGTTACGGATATAGTACAGATTTACGGTCTCGTGTTGTTGAGTATTTGT
>JBPBPI010000072.1:0-11240 GCA_050954885.1 Janthinobacterium lividum
TAGTGAAACGGCGGCAGAGCGTTGCTGAGGAGGAGTCCGAGCGGATGTGAAGCGGTTCGCTAGGAGTGGAAAAGCGACCGGCAAACGGAGCCAAGACGAACGCAGAAACGAGCCCAGGACGGACACAGCAAAGAGGGCAGCCAGCAAAATCTGGGCAGGCAAAAAGTGGAGGAAAGGAAAGAGGGTTTGCAAGGGAAGAAAAGAACCCTATATACCCTCCTACCGAGCTAGTCCGGATTAGGACGACTCCGCCCTGCTGGCGCGCAACACAGCTGCGAAACGGAGGTGATCACTCACCTCCCCGAAGTGAGCGAGATATTGGTGCTGTGTAGGCCAAATTCTGCTTCACTTCTAAGTGAGGGAAATTTTCTTGGCACGGCGTCGAAACTGCGGGGAAGCGACGCCGAGCCGGAAGCACAATACATCGATTAGTGCTGCGACTACGCAGCACCAACGCGACGGAGACGAATCGCGTGAGCTGCGGACAGCTCGCGTAGAGGAGGAGGCAATTGTAAAGGCAAGAGGTCTTCCCCTTTGGGTTCGTACCGATGCCGAGACGGAGTGTGCGCACAGGCCAAGCGTAGGCGAGACGGGTGCGCACAGTATACGAAGGGAAATCTCTTCTGGATTGAACTCGGTATCGAATAGTTTTACCTACGAACTGACAGTGTTCGGAGCGTTCTATACGTTACTACATACCTACCCTATTACATTCGTAATATTCATTCCTTACTAAATAATATAAATAGGGTCCTATAATAATAAGATTATAATATATAAGTACTAATAGTAAGAAGGTATTTTTAGAAGCTTAGAGAACTATCTTATAAGACTAAGCGAGTTTAAACGAGAAGACTATTAAGTATACTAAGTGCTTTAAGAATTAGATAGTATATCTAGAACTATAGCTACTACTTCTAGAAGGTAGAATAACTTAATTCTATCCTTAATAGGCTATACTATAATACTAAGACTACTCTTATATTAATTATATTAATTATATTAAGGATTTTAATAAAATCAGTATAAATACATTGCAATCAGAGCTCTTATATCGAAATGTATTTTATTAATAGTACTACTAGTCGACTCGTTGGATTCCCTAGCTTTTCCCATAATCGCTCTTCTTATCATCATTCTGACCTTTTATCTCGCGTCCATCACTATGTTGACTGTCTGGAGTCGAGTTCGGTGGTCACTTGCGCGAGGAGACGGCGTACGTTCTCGAACTGGATGAGTCGCATAAAAGGAGAATCTCGACTTCCATTCAACGCAGTCGTATTCGCAGTCATCCCTTGCACATTGATCGGTCTTCTGGAGCTTGACTCCGCGACGGCATTGAATGCGATTTTGGGTTCTGCCATTCTATACGTGTTCGTTTCGTAAGCGATCCTCATCACCTGCTCACTGCACACCAAGTGACAAGCATTCGCTGCCAAGCACTACTTCGACCTGGGCAAAGCTGGCACTGTCCTCAACGTCATCTCCGTGGCGTAGGTATGCTTCACTTTCGTGTGGCTATGCTCCCCATTGTACGTTCCTATCACACTTGCTACGATAAACTAGGCGGTAGTTGTGTTCTTTGGTATCCTTGTCTTGAGTGCCGTTAACTGGTTCGCTCATTCCAAGCGAACGTACCAGCCGCCTGTCGCGATTTATTGACAGGCATCCTGTCTTGCTCGTCCAAGTAGAGTGTAACTCGATAAGTAGATTGTAACTGGATTCGCACTGTCGGCGTAGCGAGATCAGTCCCATAGCATAACGGCCATGCATAAATTCCTAATCGGGCTTCGGATAAAATCCTACCCGTTGACGCGTCAAAATCTTTGATAAAAATCTTCCTGTCTTCGACTTCTTACACGGCACACTGCGTGACTGGTTGTTCATCATTATCAGATATAAATCAACATCAACATGGGTCTCTTTACCTACCTTCGGCTCAAATTCGCTGTCGTCCTAGTTAGGTTGCTAATAAAATTCACGCTCGGCTTTCCTCAAGGCAGCCCAAATAGCGTGCTTCAGATACCTTCACGAAATCCAGGTCGATCGATCAAAGTCAACGTCTACAAATCTACAAAGAGCACCCAGTCAAGCCCAGTACTGCTCAATCTCCACGGCAGCGGCTTCATCCTGCCAGGCCATGGAAGCGATGACGAATTCTGCGCTCGTGTCGCACGGGAAACAGATTATACAGTCCTGGACATGCGATACCGTCTTGCTCCCGAAAATCCTTTCCCGGCGGCATTGAATGATGTACAGGACGCGGTCAATTGGGTGTTAAAGCAGCCAGACGAATTCAATTCAGACCGGTTCGCTATTTCTGGATTTAGTGCAGGCGGTAATCTCGCACTCGCTGCGGCGGGCGGCATTTTCCGCAAGGATACGTTCCGCTCAATCCTCGCCTTCTATCCATCCACGAACAAATCGATCGACCCTGCCGACAGGAAAACACCAGACACGTCAGGCAAAGCTAGTCCGGTATTTCTATCAAGGTTGTTTGATGAATGCTATATCCCGCCAACGGTCGACAAGAAGAACCCGCTCGTATCTCCATCTTTTGCGCAAGCAGACGCGTTCCCAAAGAATGTACTGTTCATCACTGCGGCGTGTGACAATCTCTGTCTTGAAGCAGAAGCTCTTGCCGCAAGGATCGAGAGCGCGGATGGAAACCGAAATGTCGTGAGGCGGAGAATGGAAAAGTGTGGTCATGCTTGGGACAAGACGGCAAAGCCTAGGACCGCCCAGGAAAAGGCCAAGGATGAAGCTTACTCATTAGGGATTGACATGTTGCGCGAGTGATTCACTGTTTTTTTTACATATACTATAGAATCTCTAACAATAATGATTGATTGATTGATTGATTGACTCCATAGAGCTATTCACGGTCTTATCGTCTATATAAGCTATCCAAAACGCTACCTCTCTTTCCTATACTCTAACTATTATTCCCCGATGATTTGGAGTCCAAATCCAAAATTTTGTATGGGAAATCCGAGGTCTTGGCGGACTTTCAAAGTCCAAGGCAGGAAATCTTCAAAGTCCAAGGCATTGACCATTCCTTATGAAACTCGTATTTTTCTTATATATTATTTATCATAAGCCTAAGATGAACAAATCCTCTAAAGCAGAAGTCATATACATATGTTTTACGAGGTCTAGCTACCTTCCCTCCATAGGGTACTGCGGACCCAGTTCGGACAAATGTTTCTCCACCTCCGAGGCCTCGAGTCGCTCCTGTCTTGGCAATTCCACTCGGTGCAGTACATGCGTAAGTTGTTAGCCGACAATAACATCAGTAACTAGTAGGTCGATATTAAAATGGACATCTTTACTATCTTTCCCGAGTGGCGAGTCCTCTTCTGCTCGTCTTGCGCCTTCTGCATCCGTCCGCATGCAACCCTCTACCACCTAACACACTTCGACGAAGACGATATACCATTACTAGGGAAAGGGTTAGAGTTGGGCTTCAGGCTTCACAACGCACAGACCGGGCTTCACGCTCAAGGCTTCACAACGCACAGACCGGGCTTCACTCTCAAGGCTTCAGGCTTCACAACGCACAGGCCGGGCTTCACTCTTAAGGCTTCAGGCTTCACAACGCATAGGCCGGGCTTCACGCTCAAGGCTTCAGGCTTCACAACGCACAGGCCGGGCTTCACGCTCAAGGCTTCACTGCTCAAGGCTTCACAACGCACAGACCGGGCTTCACTCTCAAGGCTTCAGGCTTCTCAAACAGTAAACTCTTTCTTACGCTAAGACCTACTAATTACGTAAACCCTACCTCGGTTCGACATATGTGTCATTTATCCCTATCATCTTCCTTAGTCTAAACTCTATAACGACTATACTTATACCTAGACTTCTTCTAGTATATCCCTCTCGATAATAGGCAAACAAACCTTACTATGCAACAAGAACAACGTACTACAGAACAGCGAGCAGCACGTGCTAAAGCGCAGCGCGAACGTCGCGCAAGACAGAAACAGCAAGCGGACCAAGAAGAGGACCGTGATAATATCGTAAACAGAGGTTCTATTGATAGAACTCAGGACCCTCTTGAAAATAGCAGGATCTTCACAACCCAAAATGTAACAACTACTGCTACAGCAACAGGCCTTACTACTACAAGTCGTAGTACTACAGGTCCTACGCCTAGTGTTCTCGATCCCGCTCTTTGTATTCAGCATGTGCCCTCTTCCCAACGGGGAACACCGTCTCCTATACGCTCAAATATCCCTATACCTTCTAGTAGACCTCCCTCCACGTCCGCTACACCGTCCCGTATACCTCGTCTTGAGAATGTACTGGATATACGTCCTCGTACCCGTAAGATATAGCCCTATAAGCATGATTCCTATTTCTAACCCTATATTAGCAGCTACGTCATCTCCAAATCAAAGAGTCGCTACCCAGAGGTCTCAAAGCCTAACACCCCGTCGAAGCGCCTTAGCAAATCCGTTTCCTGATATTACTAAATCTTACGCCTCTACCCGACATCCCCGACCTACCGGACCTACTGGACCTACTAGGCCTATCGGACAAAGTGAACCTACCTCAAAAGCGCGTATACCCAAACCTACAAATACGCAAGGACAAGGTCCCTCTATGAATCAAATAAGGATAAAAAGAGCAGGACCGCAACGATCAAATATATCTCAACGCCCTACTGATCAGGAAGATATACGACGCTCCTCTCAACCTCAAAGTACGCCTTTATTAAGTAGAGGTACTCCGCAGACACCTAGGAACTCTAGGGATAGGCACCAGAGTACAATAAGGGAATTCTTCTCAGTGGTCCCACGTACGAGTCTACTTCTGTCAATAGAGGCAGAAACATACCCGAGAGCCACGCATCAAGAAACGACTCCACTAGGTCCAGAGACCCGACAAGAAATACAGCTTTTACATTCTATTCCGAACGACGTACCCCCAAGCTATAGCGATAGTCAAAGATCATGTACGCCTGGTTTCCAAGATACTACGCATATAGAGACGACTTTGACACTTCGAGATGAGGACGATATCTCTCCTTCTAGTAGCGACGCATCATCTACTAGTATTTTCCGACTCGGAGTAGAAGATCTTAGCTCAGGATCGAGCCAGGATACAGATGATTCTACCTACCATAATCATACGGATTATATAGGTACGCCTAGCATCGGGAACATTATTATACAAAGTCTTCGACCTAACGGTTGCAAGTGCCAGGATAGGGAATCCTACCGTCCCTCTTCAAAACGAAGGGAAGGTAGTTCGCTATCTATCCTTACCGATTCCTGGAAGAATATCTATAAGATACCCGATATATTAGGGTATATCCGTTCGAAAAGAACATTACCAATCTATTCCCCTATAGAAGTTCATAGTAGAGACTGGCGCGCTATCCTAGCAGGTATCGGTAATAATACTAACGAGAGGAGGGGGTTGTTATCTTCTAACGAGAGTATCGAACCTACGGCTTTCCAACTATCACTTGAAAGTTCCTGCCTACTAAATAGTAGAGCAACGCGACCTTTACGAATTATACGGGAATGGGATGTCAATGCGCTTTTACTCCCCGTAAGGTCTCTCTCGGCGTTTAAAGGCGGGTTTTCCTTCTCATACTATCCACGTTTTTCGAAAACAATCATACAGGATTGGCATACTCCTATCGGACACTCCCGAATACACCCTACAAGGTGTAAGCATCTTTTTCTAGGTCACGGTCTAGAGAATTCCGAGTTCTCAACTTATATTTTCTTCCCAAATCTCCCTATAAGTAATATACCGATTAATAGGACGAAAGGAACTATAAAAGATAATATAAAAAAGGCCCGTTGCTACCTTACCGATCAGGACCAGCGCTACTGGATCGATGAAATCGTAATACCGTCTCTTAAGGAAGTCTACCCGGAACATATACTACAACATCACCCGAGGTCCTTTTACGAGGCTGCCGCACGTGCTCGCGCGCGTCAGAAAGAGACTATAACGATATCTGAACGAGATGTCTCTTCTCTTACCTATTTACTACCGGATAATATGCCTATATCGACCGAGGATCAGGATGACTCTCTCTTAAGTGAAGATGACGAGGATCTCGAGAGAAGCTCGCTTGATGTACTCTGGCGTAAGATAAAGCGACGTTTGAGTAAGAATCCCCTATGGAGTAAGGCTGAACTCGTTACTGTATCCTATAACTGTAAGATACAGTTTAAGGACCAATCGTTTGTAACAATGCAGGAAAAGGTTAAAGAGTACCTTGAACGAGTATTTAGATGTACGGCAATCGACTATACATACGCATTTGTCGATATAGCATATGAGGATATTGCCACCTTCAAGGATGGGCCTACCGCGCCGGTTGTACTCTTGCGCCGGACGGAATGTAATAACTCGGATATTGACGCTCTCGGACTAAAATCTCAAGCGCAATATTTCAATTGGCAAACAATATCTGACGCCTCATCCGTACGAGCAACACCGACAAAAACTTCCTTCCTCCGTAAGGGTGGCCTTGCTTATATGCAGTCATATAACGTAATAAAGGATATGTTCGCGAGTACAGACCGGTCGACTGGTCCTATGTTTAGCGAACCGGCATACCGGAATCTCGCCTACTCAAAGGCTACGCTAGTCGATTTCGCCAGGATCAATAAGACGAGCAACGCTCAAAAACCCCATACCTTACGAAAACGTACAATGAAATTCTTTAAGGAGTTACTCCTACGCATTGATAAGATACTTGAATCTAATATTAGAAGCGAGACCGGTTTCTCGACTCGACAGGAGTATAGAATATCCTTCGATCTTTTTATGGAACTTTCAATACCTCAAGATCAGCCTACTCTACCTACCGAATCACATTGGCCTTTTTACGCCTTACTCAAATCCGATACGCTAGAGTTCCTCCGATGGGATATTAACCGTCGACTCTTCGCTACTTTATGCGTTCTCTCTAGCGTCTCCTGGAATGATAGGGAGGGTAGAAGTAGAGAAGCCCTAAATGACGCCTTAGCTTGGGAGGCTATGCTCAATGTACTTCTTTCTTGGCTCGAGTTATCGATTAATAGTGGTTGCGTCTCGCTCCTTTCACGACTCGCGTCTAATCGCTATACCCGAAAGCCGCCGACCCGAGCAAAGGATAGAGGAGTAGATTCCCGGAAGCGTATACAATTATGGTCGAGTGACCAGGTACGCAAAAGGAGATTAGGTCAACTCACGGATAAAGAACAGGAAGGAAGTCCAGTTGATACGGAGTGGCTATCACGTCGAGGACTCAATTTTCTCCAATCAATGAATGATTCTAATATCGCCTGGTTACCGGACTATATGTTTGACTGGAATATCCTACGATTCCGACCAGCTATTCTATTAGAGACAGCATTCGCATCGCCGACCTATCATCAGACGTTTAAAAACGAGCAAAACTTTACAAGAGAGGAGGTATTCCGTGATTTCGTTCAAGAGCAAATCAATACTACCTTACAAAAGAAAGAGCATAGTTTCGATAAAGTATCAGGGGCGTTAATACTCTTCGATCTGAAGCTACTCTTCGCTACTTTGTATCAGTTAGTCCTCTTCCGATACTCGAACTGGATACTCCTACGGTTAGTAGCGGGGAACCATCTCCCTCAAATAAAGACGTCGGTAATAACGAAAGAGGAAGCAAGCGGGTACTTTGGCCTTAGCTACGGACTTATTAAGCGCGCATCAGGGTATAACCCTCTTATATCGCTTAGCAGAGCAGGCGGTGGAAAGGCGGCACGTGGTGGATTCTCCGACTTCCCAAACGATTGGCGTACGCGGATACAACTTCTCTTCGACTGGGATGATGGATTCCGCCGTGTAAACTGGGAAACCCACCCTCACCGGCTATGGGCGAGGTTCTGCTACGACCGTATTCGTGCTAATATTGGCGTACCCGAGGCCGAAGCCTGGCGTCAAGGAATCGGTTTATACGGTACGCCCTGGCTTACCGTCCTCCCCCGATATGAAGCAGATAAACCTTTCCAGCTGGCAAAAATACCGAAGGGCATTTCAGAAAAGACACGGCTAGCTAGGCTTGAAAATCCGCAGCTAAATTGGCAAGCTACGATGCCCATAAACTGGGAGGAAGTACTCGCAAAGCGTTTGAAGGGTAGGAAATATACTCCACTTAACTGGAAGCTACTCGAACAAGGAGACGGTATAAGAGGTTCACTCTTATTACCTCAGATTTATTTAGCGCACCTGGAGATAGTGAACGGAAGACGCTTCGACCTTATTGATAAGGTTATGGGCATACTAGAGGACAACATGACGGATATATAGAGAATGGTCGGCATTCCTTATGACACGGCTCTAGTAGCCCTTTATCACCTCGATATCGCTGATTAACTTGGTATCGACCCACAATCCCTACTCCCTCCTACTAAGCCAGAAATCAGCGATATAATCCGACTCGCAAAAAATGTCTAAAAGCTTCTATACCCGGATTATCTCTCAAAACTTAGTCCGATTGGAGCACGCCCTCGGTTTACAAGCGCGGAAGTAAACCAATTCTATGGTTGGATAGCCGGCCGCCCCGATAGTACAATAGGAAAGAAGATGTTAAGTATAAAGCGACGTCTAAAGCTTATAGTCGCTACTATCAACGACTCGGACTATAAATCAACATAGAACCCTCAGACCAACGGCCCTATAGATCTTCCGGTACGACTTCAACCTCTCCTGCGTTATAAAACACAGGAGAGTACCCTACTATCTAACGAGAGTTCCCAACCTCTAAGTATACTAGTAAAGCCTTCCGAAAAAACGGAGATCCCGGATTCCGCCGATAGCGAGGTGTCTGAATTTAGCGACCCTAGATCCGAATCTGGATATAGTACGGACCTAGAATATGTAAAGAGAAAGAAGAATACAAAGGAACCACAAACGCGATCAAATAAACATAAGCGTCAGCGTAAGCGGAGTGACTCGAATATACCTCTAGCTTCGGAAGGAGGGGTTCCTACTTAGAAGCGGAAGACCGATTTAAATAAAAAGAGTGATAAGACAACGGCGACCCCGAAGGATATATCAATATTTTTTGAAGGTTCCAAATGAAAAGAAGTGGCTGCTGGTGCAGAACTACATTTGTTGGTTGGTGGCTGAGTTCAGAGATGAGGCTTCCCCTGCCTTGGGAACTGAGCTGGATGAGTGGATGAACAAGGCTAGCAAGTGGTCTGGTGGTGCTGGGTATGCTGGGCTTGGGGATCAGGATGTGGGAGAAATCCCTACAGCTATGGGGGCTGTTCTTCCCCAGAATGAGGCAGCTCTTGGGGTGGTTGGTAGCTTTGGTTTGAAGGTGGTAACTCACAGTGGTCAGAGGATGCTTATTGCTACTGGGGAATTTACCCAGCTTTGTATAGCTATGGGCATTCTCTAATATGGTTATTCCTACCTTTCTAAACATATTTCAAACATGTCCCAAACATGTTATATATATTATCCATACTACACAGCTTGACTATACATCATTGTAATACAACCTTGCTTGATTGATATTCTTAACTTGAGGTGCTCAAGGGTAGACTTTGCATACTTTTCAGGGTCGCTAAATTATCACAAAAATACCCGCTTCGAAAGGGCGAAATCCGTTTGCAAATCCGATCACCGCAACAATATATACAGGCCAATTCGTCCATTTTCTTATATATTATATTCGTAGGCATGTGGTCAGACTTTACATACTTTTCAGGGTCGCTAAATTACCACAAAAATATTAGCTTTGAAACGGCGAAATCCGTTTGCAAGTCCGATCACCGCATCGATAGATATAGGCGGTAATCTTACTCTTCATACTTTGAAAGTAGTTAAGGCTAGGCTTTAGGTACAATTCAGATATGCTATATTACCACGAAAATAGTAGCTCAAAAAACATGAAATCGATTTATAGATCTAATCACTGTATAGCTTAGCTTAACAAACGAGAACGAATAGAACACTTTGTTTCAACATAGGCTGGCCTAACAAGCTAGAATGATTACAATTATTCGAGTTTTTTTCGATTGGTTAGTACATCATGAATAGAAAAGCTTATTGAAATATATCTTGAATAAGCTTTTCAGATATTTCAAGCTTCAATAAGCTTTTCACACAATTCAATAAGCTTTTTATATATTTCAATAAGCTTTTTACGTATTTTAAGCTTGTGTCAGCTTTTCATATACTTCAATAAGCTTTTATGATTAGGGACAATCATATTGGTCTAGCTATTGTCTGAATAGAGCCTTGTGTTATAAATACCCCCCATCATCCTCCCTTCCTCTTCCCCTTCTTTTTTATCTCACAACTCTTTACTCTTTACACTTCATACTTCACACTTTACACTTCACACTTCACACTTCACACTTCATACTTCACCCTTCACTCTATCCAGAGCTACACATCACCACAACCAGCCTCAATCATGCCTGTCCTCTGCTACCTTAGCAGGAACCCTGACTTCCCCAACAACCTCCCCCAGGAGATTGAGGATGCTGTCAATGAAGTCCACAATCCCTTGATCAACTGCTTTGACAATGTCTCTGCAATCAACCAAACCATCTCAGCCCAAGCCAACCTACCTGGCCACCAGATCACTGCCTGGAACCAGCTTTTCCAGGAATTCCTTGGATTCTTTAGTGGCAACCAGAACTCCCCATTCTGCATCAATGCACAGCCAGACCAGATCTTCTTGGGTATCTGGGCTACTCAGACCATAGCCACCCAGCTATACCCTGACCTCAAGAGCAACATCAACCTAGTCAAGAGACTGTGAGTTCAGACACCCCCATATACATTTCACTTTGCTAATAATATGGTCTGCTAGTATGACTAGAATGGTCACTCTTCTGGACAACAATGCCACCATTGTCCATTCTACAAACAGAACCAGAGGCTCAGTCCCAGACAACACTACCCATGTCCAGTACAACAACTTCTGGAAGATGATGTCTACCAGAATGACTGGTTTCTTGGAAAATTTCAAGGGTGACATCAACACCTCAGTCAGGATGGCTGGAGAGGATTTTGGCTTCTTGTAAGGTAGTGGTTACTTGAGAAGTGGTTGGAGAGGGGATACTTCTATACTAGACTTTGGGGTTACATAGGGATAGCAGCTTGAATGCCCAGGGTTTTATTTTATTTTGGGGGGGGGGGGGGGGGTTTGGGGGGAAAAGGGTTTATTTAGACTTAGGGAAATCCAGGCTTACTAATTTCCAAGAAACCTTATTATATGTGATTTCATACTTATTGGT
>JBPBPI010000073.1:0-5245 GCA_050954885.1 Janthinobacterium lividum
GTGATCCCCTCTCACTCCTGTCCTGTCAAATGAGATCGCTTATCAATATCCTTGTGATTTTGGCCTCTATCCATCCCATTCGAGGAAACGAGGTATCGAATTTCTTATTGTCGAGCCCTCTGGAGTAGGAGCTGACATTTTCGAATCTCTTCGTCCTCCTCATTCTCCTCACGAAATCTGTCCTTAAGCCAGGCTTTGGCCTTTCCCACCACCAATTCCCATGCATCATCCTCCTCGGGTACGATTGATTCGAAGAAGGCTATTGCCATGGCTGTTGCAAAGACGTCTGATTTGGTGAGCAGTCGAATTTCCGATTCGTCGGATTTGAGGTCGATGATCTTAGCAAGGTCCTTACTCCATTCCCATGATCCATCGAAGTTTTGTAGGGAGATAAGTACATGCATCCTATCTTCATCAGTCTCTGGGGCCATTGGTGTTACAACGTCCTCGTCGACCGGAACTCTCGGGGGAGGGTTATTGATGGGGTTAGCTGGTCCGAAGAGGCTGCCGACATTGAATTGAATGCTCTGCTGATCAATACTGTGAGATTGTGCACCAAAAAGACCCCCTTTGTGGGCACCGGATTGAACGTTCGGAGAGTTAGAGCTGCTGCTTTGACCAAAGAGACCCTGGGAGGGCTGAGACATACTACCGAACAAGCCTCCAGAATAAGCATTCTGCATTGTGGGTTGTCCAAATTGGCTACCTGATGGTTGTGCAGCACCACCGTATACGTGGTTTCCAGAAGAAGCATTCTGCATCGGAGGCCGCTGAGAGCCAAAAAGACTGCTGGATGGCTGAGGGGAACCGCCGAACAGGTTTCCAGAAGAAGCGTTCTGCATTCGAGGCTGTTGAGAGTCAAAAAGAGCCCTACCCTTCGGCTGACCGAAACCAGGCATGGCCTGGTTTCGAGGAACGTTCTGCATTTGGGCCTGTTGGGAGCCAAAGAGACCGCCAGTTGGCTGGGTGTTGCTGGGTGGACCACTCTTCATGCAGTCCACCTCACAGGCCGGATCGAAAGCACCTGAAAATAGTGATGCTTGTAGAGAATGAGCCACTTGAGCTTGAGCTGCGCGTATAGCAGTATGATCGGCCGGGGCTGTACGACCTAAGTCCACCTTGGAAAGCTCTTCTGTCAAGCCATTCGTGTCTTCCTGAACTGCAACAAAGGAACACCATTTTCCAACCACCTGGTATGTAGTCCCAATATGGACAGATTCACGCGCCACCATGTCTTCCCATCGTCCATCATAGACATCTTTGAGTCTCAATCCATCTTCGTTCGTCATCTCTGACAACCAACCGCCACCATTCTCATGTTCCTGCATAGTCTTCTTTGCGGCTAGCTGATGAAGAGTCTCACCCTTGCCCATATCCTGGATGGGAATTTGCAGCTCCACTGGACGACCTTCATGATCCCCTCGGAGGACCACCGCTATTGGCTGCCTACGATGATGTTCAGAACCGAGCAAAGAGAATACCACGGTTCGGTTGTATGGATACACAGCAGAGATCTGATGAGGAGCCTGAATCACCGTAGGAGAGGATACAAGTGGAAGATGAGCGTAGCGATCTTGTGGACTGGAAATATCGAGCTCATCTGCTGAATCTTCACATTTATCAAAGAGGGAGATCGGGCCCTGTGCTTGATCTGGCTCAGGCTTCTCAATGATATTGACTTCCGGCTTTTCCGTTGTTTTCTCAACCATATCGAAATCGTCTTCCTCAAACTTGACCTCCAAGCTGTAATTCGATATGTGAGGTGTCAAAGCCGATTTCAAAAGACGTAGCATCTTCTTCTCATGTTTCTCGTTCTCGTCAACGAACTGAGCCAAGCCATTACCGGCGGCGGCGATACCCTCCACCAGGCCGGATGAAGCGCCATTACCAATACCAAGACCGAAGACTCTGATGGGTTGTTCTGCGACAGATACGCGGACAAAGTCGTAGATATCCTGCGCATTCCACACTTGACCATCTGTCAACACGATGATCTCGAGCTTCATGTCCTTGTAACGATTTGCCACTGTAGCTTTGAGTGGCTCAAATATCTCTGTCCCTCCGAAGTTGGCCTGCATGCTCTTCACGTGTTTGCTGGCCTCGTCGAGATTGGCCTTGTTGTAGGATTTGCTTCGTGGCCACAAGAAGCTATGGTGAGAACCGAAAGAACAGAGATTGAATTTGATTCCAAGAGGGAGAGACCTCAACATGATACTGAGAGACCTCATAACGGTTTCCATCTTCTGACCAGCCATCGACCCACTTCTGTCAATGATGTACACGATCTCTGGATGCTGTTGAGGAAGCTTGAACCTCGGCACAAGTGTAGTCATCAGGCATCGCTGATGTGGAACACTTGAATGAGTTTCCAGTAGTGCTCTTGGTAAGTCGGCATCTTTTGCTTCGATGAGGATCACAAAATCCTTGTCTAATTCTGTCTCATTGAGTGACAAGCTCGCTGATCCATTGTTTGAGACGAAGATATTCTTGTTCTTTTGCTGGGATGTGCGACCGATTGTTACGGATATGGGATGACTTGGTGACTGGATTTGGCGAATTGGAGAGTTCTCATCGGTAACGACATCAACAATGACATCGATGCCTCCCTCGACTAGAGCATGACCAGGATTGGTAGGAGGGAGTTCTGCAGGTGATGAGCCATAGCGTGGGGCAATCTTGGTAGGAATGCTGAAACGTATGGCATCATTGCCCAAATCGTGCTTGAGTTCACCAATATATTCAATTGTCACTTGGACTTCTTGTCCAGCGGGTACGTTCCCGATCTTCGTGGTGAAGACATCTGCTGACTCACCGACTTGCGAGAGAAGAGCAGCGACTTCTCCTCTGTCGACGGCAGCTTCATATTCCTGACCGGCTTGCTCTTTCTCCTTCACAACTCCGTGTATCTTCGTTTTGCCTACAAGGCAGTCGAAAGTGACAAGGCTAACACCGTCATACAGTGGGAAAGAGTACTGAAGCTCTTTCGCATCAGAGAAGGCATTGACGAAAGTCTGTGTCAATCGTGTTCGTGAAGTACATGACAAGATGGTAGTGTGAGATTTGAACTTGATGAGAGGAATGTATGCGCGGCAGACTGCTGCGCCAAAACTGGATGATGGGAACCAACAGCCGCAAACACTTTGCTTGGCCAAGCTCATGTTGACAGCCTGAGGAGGTTTGCAGGTTTGCAACAGCTCCAAAGTAGGAGAAAGAAAGGAGAAAGTAGTAAGTTGATATGGGGATTGAGGTTATGAAGTAGTGGAAGAGGGAGTTGGAAGGTATTGCACAGTCCAAATAAATACTGTTCATGTATGGTTGCCTGGTGTGGCTGGAACCAATCAGAAGGGCAGAATTCAAACTACCACCGGAAAAGTGCAGAGCACATGATTTGAGATTGCGGGGAAGAAGTGAATCACAATGACCTTTGAGAGCACGAAGGGTGTCTACTGCATCTCTGAGCGTCATGGGGATTGTACGACCTAGGGTTGGTAGTTGAAGGTACTCCCTGTTAGAAGTACTTCACTGGGATTGCTGAGTGAGCTTGGCTCAACGGGAGGTAACGTGAATCAACCACGAGGGTACCTGGGTAGGTGCTGTACTTCTACAGGATCCTCATCAGCTTTGTCAAGATCTTTGACTTACTTCATAATATTGTGATGAATGGTACCTGCTGCAGCCTAACAATGGCGGACTTGGCATATATTGCAAGATCCCCACATCTGTCATCATTCAATCAAGCTCCCCGCCTCCATTTCTTGTCTGCTCCATTGACGCTCGTGACACCCCTGTTTACCTTGTACACCCTGTAGTTACACTCCGGGCAGCTTTGACAAAGATTGACAGTCCGCCATTGACGACGCGTCATCTCGAAAATGCTTCCTCGACAGATCATGCCAAGGTCAACCATTGTATTGGCTGTCTTCTGCGCATGCCTGGTCACTGTTGGTGCCGACTTCTTGAGCAGCACCTCCGATAAGTCCGTTGGGAATCTGACCAAAAATCAGATCGAGGAGAAATTACAGGTACGGCACACAACTAAATATGTCTATATTGTTCAATTGGGCATCTTGTTGACCCGTCTCATATAGCAATGCTCCCTTGTACAATCATTGACCAAGTACAAACATCAAACCACTCCTCCTACTGCATCATGGACCAACAAGCTCTTCGAAGTTCTATTTCCCTCCTCGTCTCCAGCTATCAATGCTATGCTCGGCACTCTCTACATCTCCGGCCCGCCCAATTTCCTGCTTGCACTATGCCCGACCAATATCGACCCCTCGTCCTTGACAATCATGGTCGCCTTTGCTGTAGGCGGACTATTGGGCGATACCCTCTTTCATCTGTTGCCCGAGATCTTCTTAGGTGAGGTGGCTGAGGGCGAAGTACGCTTTGTGATGGTTGAGCCTAATCGCAATTTGTTGTTGGGTGTTGCCATCATGGTCGGCTTTCTGACCTTTGTCGCAATGGATAAAGCTCTACGAATTGCGACTGGAGGTGAAGGGCACACCCATGATCATGGCCATTCCCATTCTACCGAAGACAATACCACACCAAGCGCCATCACTTCTGGTGCTGCTACTACCGAGTCATCCAATGGTGACTTGAAGAAGCGCAAGTCTGCAACAGACTCTGCTCTTGACAAGCCTCTACCATCTACCCCCGCATCAGTGCAACCATCGCCTTCCATCAAGTTGTCTGCATATCTCAACGTCATTGCCGACTTTACACATAATATCACCGATGGTCTAGCAATGAGCTCATCATTCTATTCTTCGCCGACATTGGGTGCCACTACGACTATGGCAGTATTTTTCCACGAAATCCCCCATGAAGTCGGTGACTTTGCTCTATTGATCCAAGGTGGTATGGACAAGAAATGGGCCATGGGCTTACAATTCGTCACAGCCTTGGGCGCCGTCTTAGGTACGCTCATCGGAATAGCCGTCCAGGAATATGGTGGCAACTCGAATGCGGTAGGAGCGGATGCCGTCTCTATTGGAATATGGGGCACCAGTTTGACATGGGGAGATATGCTTCTTCCCTTTACCGCTGGAACATTCTTATATGTGGGTACCGTCGCTGTGATACCGGAATTGCTCGAAACCGGTCCCAACAAGGGTCAAGAATTGAGGAAGACAGGTTTACAGTTCCTGGCAATAGGTATTGGAGCCGCCATAATGTTGGCAATATCTTGGTCATAAATATTCTTCATGTCATGTCCATATAGAGAGAAAAAGACAAG
>JBPBPI010000074.1:0-2525 GCA_050954885.1 Janthinobacterium lividum
ACTGGATCTGACACATTCGCTCTGACCGGCACGCTGCCTGCTGGGCTGACATTCGACACCACCACCGGAACCGTGAGCGGCACGCCGACAGCGACCGGCGCGGTCAGTGGTCTGACGATCACCGTCACCGACAGCAGTGGCGCATCCGCACCATTGTCCATGACCATCACCACGGCCAATCCGATCCAGTTGTCTGGAGTGGTCGGATCGGGAGAGGTTGGTGCGGCCTATGATTTTGTGCCCACCATTACCGGTGGTCTTGGTACTCATACCTTCGTAATCAACGACGGCGCACTCCCAGGCGGATTGACGATCAATCCGACAACTGGCGAAGTCACCGGAGCACCGACGACGACGGGAGACTTCACTGCAACGCTGATGGTCAGCGACGCTACCGGAAGTGCGACGCTTGCACTCCCGATCACCATCGTCTCCGAAATGACGATTGTCTACACCAATCCAACAACCGTTGTTGGAACGGCCATGTCAATCTCGCCGATTGTAAGCGGAGGACTGGGGGGCGTGACGTACACCTCCAACTCGCTTGTCGGCGGCATTACGCTCGATCCAGTCACCGGCATTGTGAGCGGCACCCCGACTGACGAAGCCCTCAGCACCATCACGATTACCGCCACAGATCGCGCAGGGTTTGCCGCGTCGGCCAGCTTCACGCTGGACATCATCTCGCCCCTGACGATCACAGGTGCTCCCGCAGAAGGAGAAATCGGCGCAGCCCTGTCGTATACTCCAACAATCAGCGGGACACGGAGCGATCGCCCCATCACGGTGACCGTGGTCAGTGGAGGGATTCCTGCCGGGCTGAGTCTTAACTCCAGCACCGGACAACTCAGCGGGACACCCACCGCAGTGGGGGTGGATACCTTCACGATGTCGGTGACCGATGGTCTGCAGACCGCCACAGAATCGGTGACGCTGACCATCGCGCAGGCGATCACCCTCGTTGCCTCTCCCAGTGCGTTCTATATGGTGGGACGGTCGTTCAGTCTGTCCTTGCAGGTCGATGGGGGTTTGGGAACCTCTGCCATTTCGGTCAGCAGTGCCAACGAACTACCTCCCGGCTTGACGCTCGATGCCAACACCAAGATCTTGTCGGGCACGCCCACGCAGTCTGGATCCTATCCGCTGACCTTGTCGGCAACAGACGGCCTGGCCACAGCTCAGACCATGATCTCGCTGACGATCATCGACCCGCTGGCCTTGAGCTACACACCCGGGAACTACGAAGACGGGCTGTCGATCAACCTGCTGCCCACCATTACCGGTGGTCAAGGAGATCGGACATTCAACGTCGAGATCACCGGAACGGCGCCGAGCGGGGTGAGCTTTAACGGCACCAACGGCGCCCTGACGGGTGTGGTGGCCGGAACCGATAACGGTGTGATTTACACGGTCACGGTGACAGACGAAACCGGATCGGCCGTCGCGTCGGTTCCGCTCACCGTCGCACATAAGCTGACTCTGAGTGGTGTGCCCCCGACCGGGGCAACACAGCGTGCCTACAACTTCCAGTCGAGCATCCTGGGTGGAATTGCCCCCTACGTCTTCAGCATGACGCCCGATCCGGGTCACAATCTGACGCTGAACTCGGCCACGGGATTGATCACGGCGCCGATCTTGTCACAGAGCGGAACAGCCACCACCACGCTGAGCGTCGTCGATGCCCAAGGTGTTACCGCAACACTGCCGGTGGCTATTACCATCTACGACCTGCTGACCATCAGCGGCACACCCGTTCCGGCAGAAGTGGGGGTCCTCTATCAGTTTGCGCCCACCGCAAGTGGTGGCGCTGGAACAGCCGCCTATGCGATTTCCAAAGGAACGCTTCCTGACGGCTTGACCCTCGACGCGGTGTCGGGGAAAATCTCTGGAACGCCGACCACAGCAGGAACTGTGGCCGTCACCTTGTCAGCTACAGACAATAGCGGAACGGTCAACCTTCCTTTGGTCTTGATCGTGGCCGAAGCTCTCGGTATTTCGGGAACTATCCCCAATGGGATCGTGGGTGTGGCCTACACCTTCACCCCGATTGTCACCGGGGGCGAGGCGACCAAAACGTTTTCTGTGACAGGATTTCTTCCCCAAGGACTCGCGTTTGACACCGCCACCGGAACCGTGAGTGGGATGCCACTGGCCGAAACCGATACTGTCACGCTGTCCATCGCAGTTTCTGACACTGTCGACACCGCGGTACTGACCGGTGAGTTTGGCATCTACAAGACTGCCACGCTGTCGGGTGCAGTACCAGAAGCGATAGCGGGTGAGGCATTCTCATTTACCCCAACCGTCACGGCAGGGAATGGCGTTCAGACCTTCTCGATTTCGAAAGGAACTCTGCCAGACAGCTTGAACATCAGCCCCAGTTCGGGATTGATCTCGGGCATCCCGCTCAAGAACGGCGTGTCGGCCTTCACCATCGCCATGCAAGACAACACCGGAACCGCGGTACTCGACGTCACCTTGCTGATCGGCAACACGTTGCAGATTGCCGGGACGCCCAATATCGG
>JBPBPI010000075.1:0-2912 GCA_050954885.1 Janthinobacterium lividum
CCTTTTGTCCATGCCAGGAACGCTGCCCTGATGGCTCTGTCAGCAACAATTGATGTATTCTCCGATGACGACTGTGCCACAAAGATATTACCAGCGCTTTGTCCGTCCTTGCTGGACAAGGAAAAGTAAGGCACAGATTCTATTCGAGACTCGGTTACTAACACCTCAACAGAATGATTCGAGATCAAGCCAATAAGACCCTAGACAGCTATCTTCAACGAGTACGCAAATACAGCTCGACAATGGCCGATACTGCTTTGCCCCCAGATACGGCAACTGCCGTCAATCCAGCCTCCGCCCGAATAGGCAATCAAAATGATACTTCTTGGGCAGGCTGGGCAATATCATCATTTACCAACAAATTGGCCGCCGCCAACGGGGAAATCCAAGCAAATGGGATGAAATCACCTCCGATAGTCGACTCTCGACCCAGTTCCGTTCCTCCCCCAGCACAACGCTCTGCAACCTCTCACATTGTCCGTCCTACTCCTCTCAGCACCGCTGCCACACCCGTCACCCGCAGCACCGTCACCTCTCCCGAACCCTCCATCCCCGACGAAGAAGACGTAATGGACGCGTGGGGCACAATGGACGACGAAGATGATCAAACATACTTTGACGCCTCATCTATCACTACACCTCCCGCCCCAAACCCCGGGGCAGCCCCATCCTCCGCCCCCTTCGAAGACAACGGCGAACCCGATTTCGGTGGTTGGCTCGCCGCACAAAACCAAGCCAAATCCAAGTCCGCTTTAACATCGAAAAAGCCCTTACCAAAAGGTCTGACCAAATCTTCCTCATCAACATCTACCATTCCATCAAGACCCATCACTACGAACGGTCGCACAGCTGCAACTGGAAGCGTAGGATCAGATATCGGTGCAAAGAAACCAGCTAATACAACGGTTTCCAAATCCGCCGTGATGGCTGCACAGGTAGCGGCCAAGAAGAAAAAAATTGATACGAGACCCAAAGAAGCAACGGAAGATCAAGGCGATGATTGGGGCGCATGGGATTGAAAAGTCTCACTTTGTTTTCCAAGGAAAGAGGCAAAGAAAAATAGTAGAGGAAGAGGTTCTTCGAGAACCCCCTAATCCTGCATAGCGGAAATCAAATCTTCAAACAAGGATTTTGAAATACCTACCAATTCAATATCTCGGTGTTTAATCATCATTGGAATCAACAGTGACGTTTTCATCATGTTCAAACCGTATAATCTCAAGGGGTTAGATTCCCATATTCCATGCTTCCATTTGGTTATCAACAATGTTCATTCCCCATCATCCCACATTTCCAAACCCCCGTCCCCTTTCTCTGTTTTCTACCCGAAACAATTCCCCTCCTCTTTCAAATGTCACCACCATTCACCGGATATGAATTAACCCCACACTCTTCTTCAAAAGGTGGAAACCCCCTCCGTCGCATCATATTTCCCAAATCCTTGAACCCTCAATCACATTTTTCGAAATACCTCCAGTCTCCTTCCCGAGTACAACATGACCTTTCCAACATGCGTCTAGCGCAAATGGTAGATGAGGACAACCTTGTAGCCCGTGTTTGGGATCGAGACAGAATGGAATCGAATTAACAGAGGGAGGTGGTGTGGTGTTTGATTGAGGAGATTGTCTGAGTGATGAGAGGGGGTAGGGTTGTGAGGGTCAAGGAAGAGACAGAGGATGAGATGAAGTGAACTGGAGAGGAGGAGATTGAGATGGATGAAAGGATTTCGAGACGGAGGATTTGGAGATGGATTGTAAAGGCTGAGTGGTAGTTTAGTACTGTTGCGGTTTCGAGGTCTGAGGGTTGAGGGCTGTGGGGTGAGTCTGCTGGTGGTGAGAGTCTCTCTCGCCATTCTGATAGGGTGATTTCATGTTCGTGCGATCGCGACAAAAGATTCTGTAGTTGAGGGATTGCTGCAGTGGGTTTTATCTCTCGTAGTCTTCGAGGAGTGGTAGGATCGGGTATGTCAGGTTGCACAACCTCTGAAACAGACTGCCTGCTGCGAATAATCTTCATGTTTGGGATCCGTGTATTTTTCTGCGGCAGTAAGCCACTTCTTCGACGCGTAGATCGGAGAGTGTTTCCGTACACAACAACATCCCAGCCAGATGGCTCGATGGTCGTAGAATAGTTGGCGTACATCTGGATCTCGTAATGCGGCTGTTCCGGTGTGTTGGAAGAGAGTTTTTATGCCTCTGAAATGTTCGTCAGAACTAGACCAGGATTGCATCATGTATTCGGCTAAGGCGCAGATGAAGCATGCTGCCAGCACCGCTTTACGTAATCGATCCGATGGTGACTGGGAAAGCTTTGTGATTGCACGACGAAGTTGTGGAAGACATAGCTGGTGAGTGCGGACAGCGCTTTTCCAGATTCTGGAGTCGTGCTCTTGGATAGAGAGGATTATCAACGATAGTGAGACCTGGTAGTCATGTCAGTGGGAATCTTCTCTGCGATGCTTGTGATGGATAGAGACGTGCTCAGCAGACCAATGCATGTGGATAGGTAGGGCAGGTCAGATGTGGATATAGACATACGACAGCTGTGGTGAGAAAATCGTGAATCGGCATAGCCAACTTGCAAGCAATCCTTGGGCATGCAGAAAAAGCAGCCGATTCCTGGCATTGACCCCCGTCATATCGCTCTGACAGGAATCTCCGTAGGAAATTGCCAAGAAGAGGATCCTTGTAGCCATTGGACCAGTCAAGGCGGATCGATGAAGTTGCGGCGAGTTGTTCCCGGCAAATCTGGTCCGCGACAGACCTTACTTGAACAACGTGCTTTTCGGGTGATTCGGGATTATCAAGAATATCAACATCCACCATAATGTTGGCACAGGTATCTTCGGAGTCGTATGTCTTCTTTATCGATTTACCGTCTGAAGGGTTTTGATGGGCAGAAGACCCATGTCT
>JBPBPI010000076.1:0-6419 GCA_050954885.1 Janthinobacterium lividum
AACATTAAGCTCACCGCTCAATGTCACCGATAGGTCAAACAGTCCGCTCAGCAAACCGCCCACCTATCCTTCCCTCTTATTCACTATATCTATTATCAAGCTCGGCTTTAATTAGTGTGCCTGGCAGAAGACGTTTATAACGCTGTGCGTTCCCAGTGTCAATAACTTTTCTTCAAAAAAATCAAACAAAAATTTAAACATATTTTTTTAGGAATTATGTAAAACTGATGTGTAAATAACATAATTTTCAAGAACACGATGTATGTAGTTACAAGTCTCACTATACGGCAAAATTTCGATCCAATCAAGCACATCTATTTCTTTAGTATCAGGATCTGGAAAGCGTGCAAGCCATTTTTTCAGCGTTCCTGGACCTGCATTATAAGATGCAAGCGTCTTTGGCAAAGAATTATTGTATTTCTCCAATTGTCTTTTTAAATAAAATGTTCCCAAACGGACATTTGTCAAAGGTTGCTCTGTTAATAAATTTTCTGACCAAGGAATATCTAACTTGCGCGCTAAAGATTTTGCAGTCTCTGGCAATAGTTGCATAAGTCCTTGAGCATTAGCAGAACTTATCGCTTTGGGCACAAAACCACTCTCCTTACGAATTACGGCATGAACAAGGGCCATATTTACTTTTTTGTCATGCTGATCGTAATAGTCTTTTAAAGTTGGATAAGCTTCTGTGTGAAGAACACTTTGATGAGACGCAATGGCTTGAGCAATTGTCACCGCATAATTTGGTGCTAGATCATAAATCAATGACAAGACTTGTTGACGCTCGATATTTGACGGTAGTTTTTTAGCCAAAACATAAGAAAATGATAAAATATGTTGATCTAAATCAGCTTTTGCTAAAAGATGGATAATCTTTACAAAAGAATGTT
Organism: Janthinobacterium lividum; assembly: GCA_050954885.1. GTDB lineage: Bacteria > Pseudomonadota > Alphaproteobacteria > Caedimonadales > Caedimonadaceae > JBPBPI01. Next base: position 891 of record JBPBPI010000076.1, read on the forward strand.
GTTCAAATTTTTTCTTTTGTATTGATGTAAAATGTAAAGGCTCCAGTTTAATATCTTTAGGTGAAAAACCCAATTTTTCTAAAGCTTGTTGCCCATAAAAAGTTGTTTTGTATTGAATGGCTTTTTGATAAAATCCCTTTGATTTTTTGGTATTTTTTAGATCCTCATAAGCACGACCCATCCAATAATAGACGCGCGCTCGACTGATGGGTGTTTTGACAACAGATTGTAATTTGGAAAAATGATCCAATGCTTTTTGCGGATTGTTCATAAAGCGAAGCGCCAACCAACCACAAAACCACTCAGCTTCAACGAAGTCTACACCAGCGATCAAACCATGGGCAGACGCAATTTTATATGATTTTGAAATATTCTGAGCTTCCAAACTTTCATGGGCCATAATGTAGCGCTCTTTCCAAAATTCTTCAGGATACTTATGAACAAAAGGCGAAATTTTTTGAAAAAATGCTATGTAGTTTGGATTTTCTTTTTTGCGAAGCCAGGTTAAATAATCCCTTGCCAGATAAACTTCTTGATCTGGCTTTAAATTCATCTTTTCTAAATATGAGTCGGCTGAATCAGTCCCTTTTTGTAAGGCAAGCCTGGCTTCAATATATTTCTGATCGGCATTTGAGGCAAATTTTATCAAACGCGTCGCTTCTTCTGTGCGACGTTTATTTAATAGTTGAATAGCTTTGGCTTTAATATCTAAAGACTTAAGATAAGATTTAAACTTTTTTAAAAAAAGTAGTTCATCAGACGCCGATAAATCTTTTTCTTTCCAAAAATGACGAATTTTTTCCGTCACCTCATGGTTTAAATTTTTCCCTCTCAATGCTTTTGCATAATGTCCAATCCCTGTGATTGTTTTGGGTGGATTTACAGCAAACCATTTCAATATCTCAGAAGTTGAGACACGATCATCTATATGATGTTCTGCTTTTTCCTTTAAAATATCTAACCAAGGCCAGTGTTCATGACTTTGAATAAAATTTCGATAGTCATGAAAAGAAATATCAGCAGGTCCATTTTTTAACATCAACCAAGTGACCACTTCAGATGTCAAAGGACATTTTTTTTGATTCAAAATTTGATGTGATTGCGAAAACTTTTTTTGCGACGCCAATTTTAAGGCTTGTTGGCATACAGGGCCTTCTGTGTACGCTTGAAGAGGTAACATAAAACAGCATGTCAACATCAACAGATAACCAAAAATAAATTGTTTTTTTAAAGCTCGCATTGTCAATCTTCCTCTTGCTGATCATTCGTGTCCGGAGTATGGTTCGATCATATATAAAGATATCTGATGCATTGAGAAAGAAGTTTATGTTTAAAGGATCGTGGGTTGCTCTCATTACACCTTACTGCCAAAATTATTTAATTGATCAAGATGCCTTAAAAAAATTGGTTGAATGGCATATTGGTGAAGGCACAAGTGGGATTGTTGTTGGTGGAAGTACAGGGGAAGGCATTTTATTGACACCTGAAGAACATCATTTGATCATAAAAACATGCCTTGATGTATCACAAGAGCGCATTCCGATTGTTGCAAGTGTTAGTGCCATAAAACTAGAAGATTCATTACATCTTGCTGGTCAAGCACAAGATCTTGGTGCAAATGGATTGATGCTTGCGCCTTCGCCCTATGTTAAACCAACCCAAGACGCGATCGTGCATTTTATGACCCAGGTCCATGATCAAACAAATTTGCCGATCATTATTTATAATAATCCCGGACGATGTAGTGTGAGCATAAATTTTGACACGATTATAAGACTGTCACAACTATCACGCTTGGTTTGTCTTAAAGATGCCACGGGGCAAATTAGCGAAATTTCAAGACTCAAAGCACATTTACCAGAGCGTTTTACCCAACTTTGTGGCGAAGACGCTTTAAATGTGGCTTCTCTGGCCGAAGGAAGCGATGGTTGGATTTCAGTGACCGCCAATATAACGCCTCGTCTTTGTGCCCATCTTTATCAAGCTTGGTGTGAACAAGATTTTAACACATTTACAAATATCCGAAATTTATTAAATCCGTTACATCGTGCCATTTTTACAGAAACGAGTCCCTCACCAATTAAATATGCTTTGGCCCGACAAGGATTTTGTCGTGATGATGTCCGATTGCCTTTGTTAAAAGCCACCTCTGTAGCACAAAAGGCTGTGGATCAAGCATTGGATTTCATTACTGGACCTCAAAAAACTTTCTCCCTTAAATTTTGAGCAGATAAAAAATGTCGATCGAAAAACGTTATAAACTTGCTGCTGAAAATAGACGTGCCCGTCACGATTATCTTATCCTAGAAACCCTAGAAGCAGGCCTTATATTACAAGGATCAGAAGTTAAATCATTGCGTGCAGGACGTGCCAGCATTATTGAATCACATGCTGCCGAAAAAGCAGGTGAAATTTATCTTTTTAATGCCACAATTCAAGAATATGCCAGTGCCCAAATTGATAAACATGAGCCAAAAAGACCCCGCAAACTACTTTTGAAAAAAAGAGAAATCAATCGTTTAGTTGGATCTATCACGCGCAAGGGGATGACTGTTGTTCCTTTAAGTATCTATTTTAATGAAAAAGGATATGCCAAAATCTCCTTAGGTCTTGCCAAGGGTAAAAAATTATTTGACAAGCGACAGGCTGAAAAAGAGCGGGATTGGAAACGTGAAAAAGAACAAACATTGAAAAATAAAAATCATTGAAATTATTTTTATAAAATATAAAAAATTACGTTGATTTATCATTATCTTTCTTGACAAACAATATGTCATACTTCATACATACATGATATATTAAATTTAAAATTTTTAAAGCGGAGCTTTGCTATGATTGTCGTTAATTCTTTGAAAACAATAAAGTTACGTCACAAAGGATGTCGCCTTGTCCGCCGAAGAGGCCGTACTTACATCATTAATAAATTAAATCCTCGTTTCAAAGCACGTCAAGGTTAAATTTAGACTAAAAGAAAAGGCATCGATATGGCACGGGTTACGGTTGAAGATTGTACAGATAAGATCACAAATCGATTTAAATTGGTTGTATATGCAGCTCAGCGAACACGTCAAATTGCCGCTGGTTCTCCCATAGGTGTCGAACGCAACAATGATAAAAATCCTGTTGTAGCTTTAAGAGAAATTGCTGATCAATATGTCCGTCCTGAAGATTTAGAAGAAGCAGTTGTTGCAGGATTTAGAAGTCACGTCGAAGTTGAACCTCAAGAAGAAGAGTATGCTGATCTTTTTATTCAAGATACGACATCCTATTTCATTGATCAAACCAAAGAAATGAATAGTATGATTATACAAGATTCAGAAACTTCTCTTGATCAAGCAGAAAACCAAGATTCAGAGAATGTTGAAGGCAATTTTGAAGAAGATAATGACGTGTCCGATAAAGATGATAATTTAAATGATGAAGACGAGGACTAATGTTTTTAACATTAAGTTTCTCTTGTTTATATTTATCTAATTTATCAGATTTTAAATAAAAAAATATATGATTAGGTGAGTGATAATTAGATATGATCCGCCAAGACGAATTGGTCGAAAAAGTCAAATCTTATGATCCCACTGCTAATGAAGACGCATTACGCCGGGCTTACGTTTTTTCTATGAAAGTCCATGGTTCGCAAATGCGGGCCTCAGGTGATCCTTATTTTTCTCATCCCCTTGAAGTTGCCAGAATTTTATCTGATATGAAGTTAGATGATGCAACTATTATTACAGCCTTGCTTCACGATACAGTTGAAGATACAACAGCCACTCTAGATGAAATACGTAAATTATTTGGTAGCGAAATAGCATCTTTGGTCAATGGCGTCACCAAACTTACAAAGCTGGAGCTTCAGTCAGATTCAACCAAACAAGCTGAAAATTTTCGTAAACTTGTTTTGGCTATGTCAACGGATTTGCGTGTTTTATTGATTAAACTTGCCGATCGTGTTCATAATATGCGCACCCTTTCTCATTTTGGATCCGAAGATAAACGCAAAAGAATTGCCCGCGAAACCCTTGAAATTTATGCGCCTTTGGCCGAACGTATTGGCATTCATCATTTTAAAGATGAATTAAACGATTTGGCGTTTAAAGAAATTAACAATGATGCACGTGAATCAATTTTGGCACGCTTACATTTTCTGGAACAAGAGGGTGGGCGCAATATTATTGATAATATTTTGACTGATTTAGAAGATCTTTTAAAAGAAAATGGGGTTAAAGCACAAATATCAGGACGGGTTAAAACACCTTACTCCATTTGGCACAAAATGTTTCGTAAAAATATTACTTTTGAACAACTGTCAGATATTATGGCTTTTCGTATTGTGGTCGATGACTTGTCCCAATGCTATCAAGCGCTGGGTATCATTCACAACGCCTATCCAGTTATCTCAGGAAGATTTAAAGATTTTATTTCAACTCCAAAGCCCAATAATTATCAATCTCTTCACACCAGTGTCATCAGTGCCCGCAAACAACGTATTGAAGTTCAAATTCGCACAACAGAGATGCACCGAATTGCCGAATATGGTGTGGCCGCCCATTGGCAGTACAAAGCCGGTGAAAAACGTGGCAGTAAGATGGACTATCCTTGGCTTAAAAGCTTATTGGAAATTTTGGAACATGCCTCGGGTCCTCAGGAATTTTTGGAACATACCAAACTTGAAATGTTTCAAGATCAAGTATTTTGTTTCACACCCACCGGTGATTTAATTCCGCTGCCACGTGGCGCTATTCCGATTGACTTCGCCTATGCCATTCACTCGGTCGTGGGCAATCAATGTATTGGTGCCAAAATTAATGGTCGAACCGTCTCCCTTCGGACACCTTTAAATAATGGTGATCAAGTCGAGATCATAACCTCTAAATCTCATGCACCCTCTCCTAGTTGGGAAAAAATTGTCGTCACCGGCAAAGCACGGGCCAACATTCGACGATTTATTCGCATTCATCATCGCGCGCAATATATTGAACTTGGTCACAACCGCCTTATTAAATCTTTTTCTGACGAAAAGCTGACATTTCATGAGAAAGATTTAGACTTAAACTTAAATAAATTAAAGCTTCAGTCTGTTGAAGATGCCTACGCTTTGGTTGGTGAAGGTCAAATTACACCCTATGAAGTTATTCGTGTTTTAAATCCTGAAGTCCAAATCAAACAAACCACGATCACACCAGAAAATTTAAGACTTAAAAAACATCGAGAGTCAGATTCAGCCTTATCTATTAAAGGTTTGATACCTGGTATGGCTGTACATTATGCGGGCTGTTGTCATCCTCTGCCAGGGGATCAAATCACAGGGATCGTCATGAGTGGCACAGGAGTTACTGTTCATGTTTTGCAATGTGAAAATTTGAAAAACTATGCTAATGAACCAGAACGTTGGATTGATGTGACGTGGGATCATCCAGAAGCTCATCAAATGTACGTTGGCAGAATTAATATATAGCTGAATGAGTTTATGTTTTTACATAATGGCAAGATTATGATCTAGGTTGTGTAAGAAGTTTAAAGGGGTGGCTCTGT
>JBPBPI010000077.1:0-22559 GCA_050954885.1 Janthinobacterium lividum
ATCCATTGAGGGAACTCCTGATGTTTAAGTCTCAAGAGTTTACCTCAATACTAATGATCTTTTTTAATTATCCTTAAACGCAACTCGGGTTTTTTAATAATTTTCCGGTGAAAAAGCATTCTGATGAATTGGGACAAGCCCTTAGAAAATCAAATGTTCAAGTGTTAAATTTAAGAGCTATTAAATTAACAGGATTATATTTAGACAATTTTATTCAACATCTTAAGTATATCAATCTTGAAAAAATTCAATTTTTTATGAATAAATTAAATGATCAAGATCTTACGAAACTTGGTTTGGCTTTAAATGGTTCTAAGATAAAAGAAATTGATTTTGAATTATGTGAACTTCAAAATATTGGTTTTAAAAGTTTTGTAACCTCTTTGAAAGAGACTCAAGTTAAAACCCTCAATTTAAGTAATAATGAAATAATATTAACTTGTGCAAAAGATTTAGGTTTTTATCTTCAAGGAACACCTGTTCAAAAATTAATTTTAAATTTGAATAAATTAAGTGACCAGGGCGTTCACGATCTTATTGTAGGGCTTAAAGGAACCAATATCTATATCTTAGAATTACGAGCTAATAACATTTCTAAAATAAGCGGTGAAGATATAAGACAAGCTATAAAAGAAAGCCATCTTCACACAATTATTGTGAATCAAAATTATATGGAAAATGAAGATGTCTACAATTTCCTGATGTCGCTGCAAGATACACAAGTTCATACAGTTGATTTATCAAATAATAATATTAAATCAGTAGGCCTTACAAAAATAATTAGTGCCCTTGGAGAAACCAACATCCATACACTTTTTCTAAATAATAATTTTATTTACGATTCAGGTGCAGAGATATTGGATTTAATGCTTGGTGATACAAAAATTCGACGAATTAGTCTAAGATTTAATGGTATCTCAGAGGATATTTTAAACATAGGGTATCAAAAATTAAGGGCGAACCATCCAAATATTAGATTTGATTAAGAGATAATCTTAAAAAAATAGACTAATAAAGAAATTGTAAAATTAAAAAGAAAACTCTCGGAGGTTGATTCATCCGAGAATTATAAAGATATTATATAAAACTACTTAATTTTGGTTTCTTTAAAAATTACATGCTTGCGGACCACAGGGTCGTACTTACGAAATTCGAGTTTTTCGGTTTTTGTACGAGGATTTTTCTTTGTGACATAAAAAAATCCTGTATCTGCTGTGCTTAACAGTTTAATCTTGATTGTGGTCGCTTTTGCCATTGTCTCAGGCTCCATTTTTGAATTGAAATTTTATCGACACTTAGCCCTTGTTTAAAGCAGAAGTCAAGAAATTTTTGCGATGATAGTAAGACAACATTTTGGCACAAGCGTTTTAAAGTATGCTAAATATTAAAAATAAGATAAAGGGAGAAAACTTAATGCTTCAAATCAGTTTCCAATCTCAAGTGAGTGCCGGTGAAGGTGCCTTGGCTTTGCTATGTTTTGATCAGAAAAAACTCAGTAGTGCTGCACAAAATTTTAACCAACATCACAAAGATATGTTGGAAAAAGCGTTGAAGACCAATCATTTTAAGGGAAAAAAAGGTGAAACTTTGGTCTTAAGCGCACCGTGCGATAGCTCTTATAGCCGCATTGTGTTAATTGGACTAGGAGACGCTGAAAAATTCAATCAAGAAATTTTACAAAATGCCGGCGGTACGCTGGTCGCAGCCCTTTGTGGCACACCAGACACACACGTTGAGGTTCAATTGGGACATGATGTTCAAAGTACAAAATTCAAGACCAAAGACATTGCAGCCCACATGGCATTGGGAGCACAATTGCGGCGGTGGCGATTTGACAAATATCGCACCACAGAAAAGAAAGAGAAAAAACCAGCACTTGAAAGTTTGACATTTGTGTTGGACGATTGTGCGGCCTGCCAAGAGGTGTATCAACCTTTGGAACAAGTGGCTCATGGTGTATGCTTGACGCGTGAATTGATCACCGAGCCACCAAATGTCATCTATCCAGCCTCTTATGCCGAAAGATTAAAAGAATTGACTTCCCTTGGGGTTGAGGTCGAAATTTTGGGCCAAAAAGAATTGGAAAAATTAGGCATGGGCGCACTGTTGGGCGTGGCGCAGGGCAGCATGTATGAAGGAAAAGTAGTGGTACTACAATGGAAAGGTGGAAATGCAGATCAAGCGCCCCTGGCTTTTGTCGGTAAAGGTGTGACATTTGACACCGGTGGTATTTGTATTAAGCCATCCGCCGGTATGGCAGACATGAAATACGATATGGGTGGATCTGCGGTGGTGGCAGGCTTGATCAAAGCTCTTGCCGGACGTCACGCCAAAATTAACGCTGTCGGTGTTTTGGGATTGGTTGAAAATATGCCCTCAGGTACCGCTCAACGCCCCAGTGATGTGGTTAAATCCATGTCAGGTCAAACCATTGAAGTGTTGGACACAGACGCTGAAGGACGCTTGGTATTGGCCGATGCGTTATGGTACACTCAAGATCGATTTAAACCTAAGTTAATGATTGATTTGGCCACTTTAACCGGTGCCATCGGTGTTGCTTTGGGAACCCATTATGCGGGATTGTTTTCCAACAACGATAATATTTGTCAACAATTGGTATCATCGGGTGATAAAGTCGGTGAATGGGTATGGCGTTTGCCTTTGGGTGAAAAATACGATGCTGAAATCAATTCTGACATTGCGGACGTTAAAAATTTAGGACCCCGAGGTAAGGGGGGCAGTATCACAGCAGCCCAGTTCCTGGCACGGTTTGTTAACAACGTGCCGTGGGCGCATTTGGATATTGCCAGTGTCACGTGGGATGAAAAATCGTCACCTTTGGCTGAAAAAGGGGCCACCGGATATGGCGTACGATTATTAAATCAATTTATTTGTGATCATTATGAGGAGTGTCATGACCGAAATTAATTTCTATCACTTACAACAAAGTCCTTTGGAAAAGACATTGCCAAAGCTGTTGGAAAAAATTTACAGCGAAAAAATGAAAGCTGTTGTACTCATTGAAAATGAAGAAAAACTAAAGGAAATCGATGGTCAGCTTTGGTCTTATTCCCAATCTTCTTTTCTGCCTCATGGTTGCGAAAAAGATGGATTTAAAAAAGATCATCCAATTTGGTTGACAACACAGCTTGAAAATCCTAATGACGCATCTGTACTGGTTGTTATTGAAGGCGAAGAAATCAAAGATTTTACATCCTTTAATAAATGTTTAAATCTTTTTAACGGTTATGATGAAGAGGCAGTGCGTCAAGCGCGCACACGGTGGCAAAGCTACTCAAATCAAGGACATACATTAACTTATTGGTTTCAAGATCCAAAAGGAAGTTGGCAAAAGAAAGATTTAGGCAATCACACCAGTCAACATTAAGCTGAATAAGTATAAAAATTAAATGGAGAGATAACTATGAATTTGACACGCACATTGTCCATCATAAAACCTGATGCGACACGGCGTAATTTAACGGGCGCAATCAATGCCAAAATTGAAAAATCAGGCTTAAAGATCGTGGCTCAAAAACGCCTGCAAATGACACGTGACATTGCGGAAAGATTTTACGATGTTCATAAGGAACGGGCTTTTTTTGGTGATTTATGCGATTTTATGATCAGCGGTCCTGTGGTGGTACAAGTCCTTGAAGGTCAAAATGCCATGCAAAATTACCGCGATATTATGGGGACCACAAATCCAGCCAACGCGGAAGAGGGCACCATTCGTAAAGATTTTGCTGAATCTATTGAAGCCAATTCAGTTCATGGATCAGACTCTGAAGAAAATGCCGCACGTGAGATTGCATTCTTCTTTAGTGAAATTGAAATCGTCGCCTGATATGATGGCATCGATTGTATATTTTAAGAGACGGTCGATGCCTTTTCATAAACTTTGTTTTGTCTTTTTTTATCTTGTTTTCTTGAGTGTCATTTCTAGTCAAGCCAATGATCGGTTTTATGTGGCTGACATTCGTGTCGATATCAAAGATACCTCAGCGGCTCAAGCACGATTAAAGGCTATTACGCAAGGTCAGCAAAAAGCCTTTAAAATGTTGATTGAACAACTTTTATCTCCAGAAGATCAAAATTCTTTGGTCCCGCCGACTGAAAATCAATTAAATGCCATGATTCAAGATTTTGAAGTGCAAAATGAAAAAAATTCCAATGTTCGTTATATTGGCACCCTTGCCTTTCAATTTTATCCTGCAAAAGTACAAGAATTTTTAAAACAGAAAGAAAAATCTGTTCTACCTATAGGCCTTAATAAGAAAATTTTGGTGCTGCCGATTTATGAAAAAAATCAAAAAACGTTGCTATGGCAAGAAGACAATCCTTGGCGAAATGCATGGAATCATGCCGCAGATTTAAAATCGACCTATGTTCTGCCTTTAGGAGATTTAAATGATATTTTAGATTTTCCGGAACGAACAGCCCTGGATAAAGATGTCAAACGTCTTCAAATTTTACGAGAGCGTTATCGCAGTGGGTATATTTTATTAGCCATTTTAAAACATGATGCGCCTTTTGAATTGAATTTATTTTTATATGATGCCGAGGGCCTTAGTTATAGTGAAGAGAATTTGACTTTACTGGGGGATACCACGCTAACACCTGCTTTGATTCAAAAAGCTTTGACCAAAGCTACTGAAATGATGGATAAATTTTCAACTGAACATAAAGCCGAAATGACCACTGAAAAACAGTCCTTTGAAGCACAGGTATTTTTTCAAAATCATCAAGAATGGTCACAGATTCAAAAATTATTTGCAAAGGCTGCTTTGGTGCGATCTTTTGATATTATATCTCTTCAAAGAAGACAAGCAACAATTCAAATTTATCATACAGGTGCTAAAGATCGTGTTTTTCAAGCCCTCGAAAAGCAAGGATTTGAGGTTTATGATTCTTCTGAAAAAACGCTTATTAAAGGTGTTGAATTACGTCTTCATAATTTACAAGATTCTTCACCAATAAAAAATGTGAAGGAAAAAAATCAGCGACATTTTAAAAATGATACTTATCAAGACAGTACACATGAAGTTGATCAAAATTTTTATGAGAATTTGGAGAATTGATTTTGACCTGGGCTAACTTTATCACCTTGGGAAGATTGTTTTCAGCACCTTTAATTGTCTGGCTTATTTTTACAGACGAAGCGGTCAAAGCTTTTTGGATCACCTTAGTTGCTGGATTTAGTGATATTTTAGACGGCCTGGTCGCACGCCTTTTTAAAGTTGATTCAGTAATAGGCGCCTATTTAGATCCTTTGGCTGATAAAGTTTTACTGGTTAGTATTTATATTTCCTTGGCTCTTAAAGGAATGATTCCCTTATGGCTTGTGATTGCCGTTGTCTTTAGAGATATTTTAATTTTGGGGGGTGTTTTGTTAATTTGGGGATTGGGACGTCAAATAAAAATTCAACCTCTTTTTATCAGTAAAATAAATACTTTTTTTCAAATAATTTCTGTGGTTTTTATTTTGGCTGTAAATGCTTATAATAATTTAACATCAATATTTTCTTTAAATGTACTCATGATGCTATTTTATTTGACAGCGATCACGACCTTTTTATCGGCCCTAGGCTACATTAAATTATTGGCGAAAACATTAAATGATCATTGAAAATAAATATCCTGACAACGAACGTGTTTCTTTGTTTTTCACATATCGTAAAAATTGGATTTGGATTGCGATTATTGCAATTATTTTCCTCAGTTTTTATACGATTCAAGGCATCCTCTTGCCTTTTATTGCAGGCATTATTGTCGCTTACCTCCTAAATCCACTGGTTGAATATCTAAAGCGTTACCGTATTCCCCGTTCGGTCAGTGCGCCCTTGTTGATTTTGCTGACTTTTTTTCTGATTATCAGTTTCTTTTTGGTAACAATTCCTTTTTTGCAAGATCAAATTGTTGCTTTAACACGGCACTTTCCCAATTACGGTGAAAAAATATATTATGCACTAAAGCCTTTGCTCGATGCCTCGGGTCATTTGATTAACATTCAAGACGTCGATCAACTTAAAGAGAAAGCCGGAACCTATGTGGGAGACGTCTTTCAATGGAGTTTGACGGCTCTAGGTAAAGTATTGGGCAATACGTTGGCTTTGGCTAACTTAATTTCTTCACTGATTTTAACCCCTGTGGTTGCCTTTTATTTATTGCGTGATTGGCCTGCTTTTACAAGGGGGCTTACCAAGCTTTTGCCACGAGATCAGACCCATACTATTATTATGCAAATGCAAGAAATTGATCGAACATTAGGTAGTTATCTAAAAGGTCAGTGTTTAGTATGTCTGTGCTTGGCAACTGTATATTCTATTGGATTAAACTTAACCGGTTTGAACTATGCCTGGACCATTGGCATTGCCACAGGGATTCTTGCATTTGTTCCTTATGTCGGTTTCTTAATCGGCATGGTCAGTGCCATCGGTGTGGCCATGGCTCAATTCGGTGAATGGTCTTCAATCGGATCGGTTGCTTTGGTTTTTCTGGTTGGATTGTCCATTGAATCTTATGTTTTGACGCCCAAATTAATTGGCGATCGTATTGGATTACATCCTCTTTGGATTATTTTTTCATTGTTAGTTGGGGGATTATTATTTGGCTTTGCAGGCATGTTTTTGGCCATGCCGGTGGCAGCCACCATTGGTGTGTTGATACGTTTTGGCATGAAAAAATATTTTCAAAGTGCATTTTATCATGGGCATCTATAAAGAACCGCTATGACATCTTCAATTCCACCCTCCAGCCCTCAAATGATTTTAAATTTGGAAACCAAGCTTGCTTATTGCAAAGAAGATTTTTTTATCGGCCCTTCAAATAAAATCGCTTTTGAAACACTTATGACAACATGGCCTCGATGGCCGGCGTGTGGACAAATTGTAGTGGGGCCTCAAGGTAGTGGAAAAACTCATTTAGCGACTATTTGGCAAACCATGACCCAAGGTATTTTCTTAAAATCTGATTTGGATTTTGAAAAACTTCATCAAGATCTTAGAAATAACAATAAAAAACCTGCTGTTATTTTAGATTTTAACGAATTTCCAGGAGAGATGACTGAGTCAATTTTATTTCATCTTTATAATCTTGTTAACGAGTATCAAGGTCACTTGTTGATTTTATCGCGTCACTTGCCTCAAACTTGGCCTTTAACCTTGCCCGATTTAAAATCACGTTTGTTTTCACTACCGGTACAACAGTTGAATGATCCTGATGATGAAGTCTTGGGTGCCGTGCTGCGCAAACGTTTTTCGGATTATCAAATGGTTTTGTCTGAAAATGTCTTTGCCTATGTTATTTCGCGCATCGATCGTTCTTTTAAAGCCATCCATGATTTTACAGATCGCGTGAATTTAGAGGCTCTATCGCGGAAGAAAAATATCAATCTATCCCTTGCAAAAATGTGTTTGGGTTCTGTAAAGTAAGATTTCATAGGCTTTAATTTTAAACTTATGAAATTGTGTAGAATTTATATAAGGTTCGGCCGTGTTTAAAACAATTTTTCTCTTTCTTATATGTACAATGTGTAAAAGCGTAATTGCTTCAAGTATTGAATCAAAACGTATATTTACCAATCCCATTGATAAAATTGTCATAGAAACTAATGAGGGAAACCTTACATTTAAGGGAAGTTTAAATGATAATAATATTAAAATATTGGCTTATCCCCATCATAACATATGTCAAGATAATGTAAAAATCCAGGATCAACAATTAAGATTAATAAACAAAAAAAATCAAGGTGGTTGTCAGTGTGATTATACAATATATTTGCCTCAAAAGATCTTAATTGATATTAAATCAAATGCATCAAATATAGAAATTGATGATATGGTTAGTTCATTAAATATTGAAAATAGTGCAGGTAATATTAAAGGAAACAGTATTTTAGCAAAAGCTAATGTAGACTTAGGGGCAGGTAATGTCACTCTTAATGTCAGCAAAGATAGCTCTTTAATCATAGGTGCAGGAAATGGCAGCCTACGTTTTTCTCACATTCCTCAAGAGAAAGTTAATTTAGAGATTACAACAGGTGTAGGAAGCATTGAACTTCTTCTTCCTGCTGATGCCAAAGTGCATTACGACACTCAACCAAAAGTAGATACAGACAGTTTCCCCAATATCCCTGATGATTATAATTTTAAGGTTAAATTAAAAACAGGCATAGGATCGACTAATATTCGTAAAATGTAATTTTAATAACTACTGAGAGCTTTCCTTCATCAATCTTTCAGATAAAGATTCGATGTCGGCAGCGCGCAATTTATCGGCGCGTGTTTTCAAAAGATGCTGGGCACGCTTGGTGTGTTTTAAAGCCAAATCGGGTTTGTCTGACATCAAGGCTTCTTCTGCCAAAGCCAAAGAGGACAATCCTAACTCGCCTTGTCGCCCATAAGCTGTTGCCAAGAGTCGCCAGGCAAAGGGATTTTCTTCTTCGTATTTCAAAACATTTTTTAGCTCTTCAATAGCTGACTTCAAAAGATCCGGTTGGTTTTTTTCAATCAAAGTTTGAGCATAAGACAAACGAATAAGTGGCGCTGACGGATTTAATGTCATGGCTTGTTTGTAAAAATTTAAAGCATTGTCTAATTGACCATGTTCAAATAAAAATTGTGCCTTTAATTCATAAAAAAAGGCATCATTGGGATAATCTTGAATAAGGGCCTCGAGTTGTCTCAAACTTTCTTCAAACTTTCCATCACGGTACAAAGCAATGATGCGTGCGTACCTTGCCTTGATACTTGAATCAGAAGCTTTATACTTTAATAATGTTTTTCCAGGGGGATCAACATAGGCAGAAATTTTAGCAATCATCCGGTCGTATTTAAGATAGAAATCTTTCGGTAGACGATTATTTGTATAAGGCGAGGCTTCGGTATGATGACGAAGAAAATCAACGCGATCGTGGCTAAAGGGATGGGTTCTCATGTAAAGATCTTGTTGATCAGGCGACAAATATTCTTGCCTTGCTAGAATTTGCATAAATTCAAGCAATCCTTTTGATGACCATTTTAATTGATCTAAATAACGAATGGCTGAGCTATCAGCCGTGCCTTCTTGACCCCTTGAATAATGAAAAACCAATCCTTGAGCAACAGCAATGCCACCCATCATAGATGTCATGCCTGCTTCGGGACTGCCCGCCAAAATTGCTGCAGCCCCCAATGCAACGGAAGCCATGAGGGATAAAGATGCTTTGTTCAAGAGGCTTTCGAAGCGAGAGATATGACCACCCGCGATGTGTCCTGTCTCATGGGCCAAAACACCAATCACTTGTTCAGGATTTTTACTTTCAAGTAGCAACCCTGTGTTGATAAATATTGAATATTTTGTGCTGGCGGCAGCATTGATTTCAGAATTAACCACGAGATACAAATTAAGGGATGTAGGATCAAGACCCGCTGTGCGAAACAATGGTTCAATATAATCGTGCAAAGTTGCCTCAACTTCGGCATCACGAATCAATGTCCCGGTGGCCAAAGTTTTAGCTGCATGAACTATTTGAAAAAGGACAAGATGTAAAATCAATAAATTTGTTATAAATTTAAAGATAAAAGACTGTTTTATCCTGTTTTCAGACCAGTTTTTTTGACGACGCCTCAATTATCGATGAGCCTTTTCCACCAAGTGTTTCCCCTCTTTTTTTTTTGCTGATCCTGAGAGTTTTGATCTCCTTGCTGTTCAGAAAATTGAGGATTTGATGGTTCAAAAATTTGTGGTGATTCTGATTTAGAATAAGAAAGCTGATCAAAATTAGATTTTTCAATATTTTTTATAGGAATTTCTGCCTGATAATGAATCTCAGAAGGTTTGATCTCAACATTTTGAGATTGTGTTGAAAAATTCTGATCGTTTTGATGGTTTTCTTGACCTTCTGTCGCGTTTGAAAAACGATTTTGGTTGTGATTAGGATGGCGGCGGCGGCGACGTTTAAAAGGATGACGTGATCGTGTATCATTTGGATCCCGATCTGAATTTTGGTTTCCTTCTTGAGCCAGCATTTCTTGATCTGATGCATTTTGATCTGATACAATTTGATCTTGTGTTGCCAAAGTTTCTTGATCAAAAGAATCTTCCTGAGATTCATCCGATGGTGTTTGGTCGTTTGTTGTTCCCTCTGTCATGTCTCGATTTTTGTGAGAACGACGACGAGACCTGCGATGTCGATTGCGTCTTTGGGAAGATCCTTCTTCTTGTTTTTTTTCCTCAGATATTGGCACAATTTCTTCTTCTGGTAAATCATCTAGAGTATCTGATGGATCAACCGGTTTAAAAACAGATGTTCCTCTTGAGGTAAAGGATGATGTGCGTTCGGACAATTTTGTGTCTGTTGTCTCGCTTGATCGTCTTTTTAAACATGTGATACGATGTTGAGGACTAATGAGACTATCGTCACCCTCGACGAAAACACGAACGTCAAGGCGCGCTTCAAGGCGTTGCAAATGATCACGTTTGGTATTTAAAAGATAAAAAGCAACGCTGGTCGGTACATGAATTTGAAATTCAGACATTTTGCCCAAAGATGCCTCTTCTTCAATGGCTCTTAACATATGAAGGGCACTGGATTCCGTTGATCGGACATATCCTGTTGCTTGGCAATGAGGACAAGGATGGGCGCTGGTTTCCAAAATACTAGGACGAATACGTTGACGCGACAGCTCAAGAAGTCCAAAAGGTCCAATTTTACCCATTTGAATGCGAGCGCGGTCATGGCGAAAAGCATCGCGCAGGCGTTTTTCAACGGTGGCAATATAACGATTTTCTTCCATATCAATAAAATCGATAACCACAAGTCCTGCCAGATCACGCAGACGTATTTGGCGGGCAATTTCATCGGCTGCTTCAAGATTGGTTTTAAAGGCTGTTTCTTCAATATGCCGTTCCCGGGTTGACCTGCCTGAGTTAATGTCGATCGAGACCAAAGCTTCTGTTGGATGAATAACAATTGATCCCCCTGAAGGAAGATAAACCACAGGATTGTGCATCTCATCAATTTGTGCTTCGACTTTATATTTATAAAATAAAGGCGTTGATTCATCTTTATAATGTTGGATGCGCTTGAAATGACTGGGCATCAAATTCTTCATAAATTGACGCGCAACCTTATATCCTTCTTCTCCTTCAACTTGAATTTCTTCAACATCTTTGGTGTATAAATCTCGAATGGCTCTTTTGATAATGTCATCTTCTTCATGAATTAACTGAGGCGCAATCGATTGAAGGGTCAGATCTCGAATACCATTCCAGGCACGCATAAGGAACTCAGCATCTCTTTTAATTTCAACTTTTGTCCGCTCGCGGCCGGCGGTGCGAATAATCAGTCCCATGCCGTCGGGAATTTCCAACTCTTCTAAAACTTTTTTAAGACGTAACCGATCAATAGAATTTGAAATTTTCCGTGAAATTCCACCACTACGTGGTGAGTTAGGCATAAGGACGCTATATCGTCCGGCCAAAGATAAATAAGTGGTCAGTGCCGCGCCCTTCATACCACGTTCTTCTTTTGCCACTTGAACCAATAAAATTTGATTTTTGTGAATTACTTCTTGAATTTTATACATTTGGTGAAGATGAGGTCGATTAGAGGGCGTGAAATCTTCATCATCATGTAAGGAAGTTTCACCACCTAAAATCGCAATGGGCATATCTGCATTGGTCAAATCAATATCTTGAGAACCAGAATGTGTTTCAAAATTTTCTACAGCATCATGAAAAGAGGCTGAATCTTGTAAAGCGGAAGTTTTGCCCTGCATATCAATATGATGATCGGTATCTTTTGATATATCGGTTAATGCAACATCATCTAAATCTAAAGTAGTATCTAAATCTATGGTTGAATTTTGATCTTCAAGAACAGGGTCGTCCTCTTCTTGATGCGCGGGAACTTGATGCATTTCAGCTTTTAAAGCTTCACGATCAGACACAGGAATTCTGAAGTAATCGGGATGAATTTCACTAAAGGCTAAAAAGCCGTGACGGTTGCCACCATAATCAATAAAAGCTGCTTGAAGCGATGGCTCAACTCGCGCAATTTTAGCAAGATAGACATTTCCTCTGACGGTTAATTTAGTGGCACTTTCAAAATCAAAGTCTGTTAGTCGGTTATTATGGTCAACAAGGGCAACGCGAGTTTCCTCAGCATGTGTTGCATCAATGATCATCTTTTTTGTCATTTTGTGTACTCCCAATCTCATCGCGCAGCATGTGCATGCGACGACCGCATTCTGTATAAGGAGTCAACGAACTCAATTTATGCTTAAGATGACACGTGTCGATTCGGTAAAAAAGACGTCAAAGATCTACTTATGACTTTCCATAAAAAAGTTTTAGTTTCAAAGTGATGACCGGCAAATAAGTAGGAGATTTCTCCATAAACATTGCAAAACCTCAAAGCAAAAGTTCGTTGTTCCTGATAATTTAAACAGAAACGCTATTTTAAAAAATATTTACTTATCGAATAGTGACGTCTGGAACATCTTAAAAAAATGATGACTCTCTTCACTATTCTGAAAAAAATTATGATTAGAATACCTGCGCTTTGGTCATTTTACAATCTTTTTTGTATCCTATAAACGTCCTATAAGAATATGGGTTTTGTATCCCATAAATATGAAGGCTGATTTTAAAAAATTTTAAACAATAATTTTCTTTTCTCCTAAAAAACTTCTCTTTATGATGACCTCTCTGATGTAAGGATATTATTTGTGTTTAGGTATCTCAGCTCTCTCGCAATTGTTCTGTTTATAACCCTGGGTTTGGGTCTTGCGAGCCTATGTTTTGTGTTTTATTACTTTGGCGCGGGATTGCCGGATTACCAACAACTATCAAATTATAAACCACCGGTTGTGACCCGTCTTTACGCAGGGGACGGTCATATGTTTGGTGAATATGCTTGGGAAAGACGCGTCTACGTCCCCATTCAAGCGATTCCTAAAAAAGTTATTCAAGCGTTCTTAGCCGCCGAAGATAAAAATTTTTATGAGCATTCAGGCGTGGATATACCCAGTATTATATCAGCAGTCATTTCAAATGTTGGACGCGTAGCTGATTCTAAAAGGCCGGTGGGCGCCTCAACAATTACCCAACAAGTGGCGAAAAACTTTCTTCTGGCAGATATTGCCCAAAATGTGTCTTACGTCCGAAAAATTAAAGAAGCGATCTTGGCGTTTCGGATTGAAAATGCGTATAGCAAAAATTATATTTTAGAACTTTTTTTAAACGAGATTTATTTGGGATCTGGATCTTACGGTATTGCCGCTGCCGCCTTAAATTACTTCAACAAAGGATTAGATGACCTTTCTTTGGCAGAAATTGCCTATCTTGCTGGTTTGCCAAAGGCACCCAATCATTATCATCCGGTACGAAATGCAGCTGCTGCCAAAGGACGTCGCAATTATGTGCTGCGTCGTTTACAGGCTGAAGGTTATATCACGGCCCAAGACGCCCGCATGGCCATGGAAGAGCCAATTGTGTTTAAAGAACGCAATTCAAGAGACGTGATAAAAAGCAGTTATTTTGCCGAAGAAGTACGACGAGAATTACTCCATCGCTTTGGCGAAAAAGCTTTGTATCAAGAGGGTTTGGTGGTGCGAACATCACTGGATTCAAAGTTGCAGAATTTTGCTCAACAATCCTTATGTGAAGGTTTAGAAACCTATGACCAACGACACGGCTGGCGCGGCCCTATTGGGCATGTTGTGCTGGAGACAGCCGAAAAAAACCTTAAAAATATTGATGCGTCAAACCCTAAATCTTCATGGGCCATGAAATTACAGAGTGTCTCTGTGCCTTTAGGAGCTGAGCCTGAACAAGTGGCAGTTGTGTTAGGATTTAAAGGGCAGGCCACGATCATTGGTTTCAGAAATGGTAAGGTTGGTCAAATTCCTCTTAAAGAACTGCAGTGGGCCCGAAGATATATCAATGAGTATTCTTTAGGACCCGTTGTTCAATCGCCCCAAAATGTTTTACAAATCGGCGATGTTATTTTGACAATGTTCCTTGAGACCAAAGATGAGTATAAGTTGAGTCAAATCCCGGTGGTTAGTGGTGCCATTGTCGTGATGGACGTTCATACAGGTCGCATTTTGGCGATGCAGGGGGGATATAGTTTCAAAATCAGTCAATTCAACCGCGCCACTCAGGCCATGCGTCAAGTTGGCTCAACCTTTAAACCTTTTGCTTATTTGACCGCTTTGGAGAAGGGGCTGACACCGTCAAGCATGATGTATGATGGCCCTTTTTCCATTGACGTTCCTGGCATCGGTGTGTGGAGTCCTCACAATTTTGAGAAAAATTATTTGGGCGCGATTACCCTAAGACGCGCGTTGGAACTTTCACGTAATTTGGTTACGGTTCGAATGGTCCACGATTATGTTGGCATGCGTAATGTCAAAAATTTGGTTGAAAGATTGGGCGTGGTCGATAATCTACCGATGCAACTGGCAACCTTATTGGGAGCAGCCGAATCGACGTTATTAAAAGTTACCTCTGCCTTTGGCATGATCGCCAATGGTGGCAAACGCATTCAACCCACCTTGTTGGATCGGGTGCAAGATCGGTACGGTAAAAATCTTTATATCAATCACGAGCGCACCTGTGAGGGTTGCGCGTCACGTCATCTTACAGAGACCATACCTACACTGATCGATCATCGCGATCAAGTGATCGATCCTGCCAATGCCTATCAAATGGTATCGATGTTACAAGGCGTCATCGAGCGGGGCACAGGCAAAAGTTTACTGGATCTTAACCGTCCTTTGGCAGGTAAGACAGGTACCTCAAATTCTTATCGCGACGCTTGGTTTGTGGGATTTACGCCTGATATTGTGGTAGGCATTTTTGTGGGATTCGATACACCGCGGGATATGGGTCAATATGAAACAGGCGCGCGGGTGGCCTTACCGATCTTTAAAAATTTTATCACAAAGGCGTTGAAAGATACGCCGGCGATGCCTTTTCGAATCCCCTCAGGTATTAAGCTGGTGCGCGTTGATGCGCTCACTGGAAAACCACCGGTTGACGGCAGTACTAATGTGATTTTTGAAGCCTTTAAATCAGGATCTGAGCAAAAGGTTTTGGATGCGCCTTCAACGCCTGCACAAAACGAAAATATGCCTCAAGATCCATCACACGATGATGAATTCTCAGACATTTTGGAAGACAAACCTTCAACTATAGACCCCAGTCAACCTTACGCTGAACCCGCCCGTCCCAATTTACCCACGTCCAAACCAAAACCATTCCTTGATGGAACAGGGGGATTATATTGATTGTTTCAATGCCCGACGTCAGGAACTTAAATCCATCTTTCGATCTAACTTGTTTCAAAATTATGCCCGCTATGAACACAGGAGCAAATCAATTATTTTATATTTTTTAAAAAATATGACTTTGCATGTGTTGTGTGAAATCTTCAATAAAAGTGAAAATTAAACACAAAACATGCAAAGTATAGTGAAAAAAGATTTTAATTTATCTTTTTATTCTAGAATTTCTATTTTTGATCTATATCTTTTCCCAAAACAGGTTGTCCCTCTTGCTCATGATCGCGATCAAAAACAAGTGTCTTTCCATAAATTAGTTGGATCCAGCTTGGATATGTGTAAGCCGTTCCTTTATTATGATCAATAATTGCGCCGACTCCACCACCAAAGAGAATATTACCGGCCATACCTTGATTAGCTCTAGAGATAATACGACCATTGGCATCAGGTTTTGAAGGATATTGACAATTAATATCTAAATCTTCCCCGGAACGACGAACACTTGTTGTCTCTCCTGAAAGAAAATGTGCTTTTCCATAATTATTTGACAAAGTACAACGCGCACCTTTTATGGTTTCTCCTTCAACCGTTTTAGTCTCAATTTTTATGGGATGCGTCGTTTCATTTACAATAGATGCGCATCCGCATAATATGGTAGACAATACAGTAAATGTTACAATAGGATGCATAGGTTCTCTTTTATTTATACAAATATTTTAGTTGTGAATGATATAAAGTGAAACGTTCAAATCTACAATTAAGATTTCTTGCTAAACTAATAAGCTAGATTTAAAAATTTAACTTTTCTCATAAATTTAATTAAACAATTTTTAACACAACGTCAAGAAATATAAGATCAAAGACTAATTTTTTGAATATTTTATTTTGGAAAAACACGATTAACGGTTTTTTTGACTTCTTCATGGGCTGTATTTAGTAAAGGCTCACCATGAGCAGTTAAAAGATGTTGAAAATTTAAATTTTTAAGAAGACTATTGAAATCAGCAGCCTTAGTATGCGTGGCTTTAAGCCAGATAGATGAAATGTTTGCAGGTTTCACAAGTCCTTGATTGTGAAATGATTGAGCAGTTTCAGAACTATAAAAAGCGTCTGTAGATGTTATGTTTTGGATGCTATCACAGGAAATAAGAATTCCTCCTTCGCGTTTAATGTGCAAAATACCTTCAGGAAACGTTGAGGTTTCAAAAACAAACAAGGTACAATCCGGAAAAGGCATAATGCCTTCTGGTGTTAACTCTCGATCAGACTTAAGACTACTTTCATAAGTCATCCCTTTTAAAGTCCAAAGCTGAGCGTCTGGATATTGATGGCGATAAAAAGCATCGTCTCGACCATGAAATTCGCCAATTCTGACAATATGAGCGACATTTCCAAGAAGATCTAATTTTCTAAGACCTTCTTCATCCAATCTAACAGTATTGATCAAAGTTAGCTCAGAACCATGACGTATAATGGTCATATTGCGACTTGTTTGAATATCAACACCCTCATGATGTATTTTATTGGTCCCTGTTACAAAAAATATATTTGGAAAGATCTTTTGTATATTGCTGTGTGGCCAAGCAGGTGTAAATTGAACCGGTTGTGGAAGAGTCATATGCGTTGCTTTTGTTTGATTAATATAAAAAATTACAATAAATACCTTAAAAAATATAAAAATGTACTTTTTAGTGTCTATCAATAACATTTTATTAAAACTTTTATAAAAATTTAAAATTAAATGGCTATAAATTTTATCAAATATAAAATTTAATAACGAATATTATTCTTCAAGCTTATGTTTAAGGTTCAAAAGATCAAGCCAGACAAATTTCTTTTGACCTGGGGATCTTAAAAGATAAGCCGGATGAAAAGTAGCCAATGCTTGAATGGGTTTTTCAAGGCCAGGTGTTTGATAAGGCTGCCACTTACCGCGCAATTTGACAATGCCTTCGGTGGTCTTGAGCAAAGTCTTTGCCGCCGTTCCACCGACCAGAATTAAAAATTCAGGGGCAATGAGTTCAATATGCCGTTCAATAAAAGGATAACACATGGCAGTTTCTTGGGTGGTGGGCAGACGATTCCCAGGCGGACGCCAAGGAATAATGTTGCTGATATACATTTTTGTCCGGTCCAAATTAATGGTAGCAAAGGCCCGATCCAACAATTGTCCACTGACGCCCACAAAGGGCAGGCCTTGTCGGTCTTCATCGGCACCTGGTGCTTCACCAACCACCATAACGCGTGCCTTAGGGTTGCCATCGGCAAAAACAAAATTTGTCGCTGTCTTTTTTAAATCACATCCGTCAAAATTTTCAAAAATGGTGCGCAACTCATCGATGGTTTTGGCACTTTGGGCCAAGGCGCGTGCCTGATCAATAGTTGATTGCAGAGAAAGAATCTTGGGTGTCTCTGCTTGAGGTTGATCCCAAAACAAACTTGAGTCATCTGTATCTTCTTTTTTTCGCGTTGGCATTTTTAAGGTATTTTCCTTGAAAGTTAATTTGTTGGTAGGGCCGCAAGACACAACGGCGTCAACACCTATTTCTTGTTGAAATTGTAGGATTTTTAAGGCTTGTTGTCGAGAATAAACTACCTTTACCAAAAACGTGTGACCAATTCATCAATAATTTTGTCAACGGTTAAATCGGCACCTTGTTGATCACATTCAATTTGAATATCGGCTTGAGCATAGATGGGATAATATTCGGCAATCAATTGTTCTAAGATTTCTTGCTTGTTGCCTTTTTCTAATTGAGGCCGGTGAGAACGTCGCTCAACCCGTGGAAAGATGGTCTCAATTGAGGCAATGAGCCAAACAGTATAGGATTTTTCTCGTATGACGTCACGTGTCTCAGGGTTGATAAAGGCTTCAACACCCGTTGATAGGATATGGGGCCTTTCCGATAAAAGGCGCGTAATCACACGACGTTCAGTATCTTTGAAGGCTTGTTCGCCGTACCATTCATAGATATTGGCAACCGTTTGACCGGCCGCACTTTCAACTTCTTGATCTGAATCTCGGAACAGAACTCCCAATTGTTTGGCAAGCTTTCGCCCAACACTGGTTTTTCCAACTCCCATCATGCCGATAAGTGTAATTGTTTTTGGCAGTATAATAAGACGCGATGTACTCATTTCCCTAAATCAAATCCTTATCTTTAATGTGTGCGAAACAATCCTCAGAAGCCCAAAAAAATAATGGATTCCTCTCTCTGTTATCGTATACTGTGGCACGAGATGCAAGAGGGAGAAATACAACATGCGCGTATCTTTAAAAGTTTTGTGGGCAACGGTGGGCGTTGTCATGCTGACAATCATTGTTATTTTGTCCCTGTGGGACGTTCCAGCGCCTCAAACAGAGATCCAAAAAAATATTCCTATCGATCATTTATTTGGCAAAGGAACTTTGGCAAATCAATCAAAATAAATATTTGTAGACGTATATTTTTACCATAATTTTTGAAAAAGTAGATTAAGTTTTTAATCTATTTTTCAAGTTTATTTTGTTTTTGTGAAAGTAACTTAATCATTTGATATAAATCATGGATTTCTGTTTCTTGATTTAAAAGGTTTTTATTCAATTCATCAATTTTTATATTTTGGTTTAAAGCTATGGCGTGATTATTCTCCAGCAAGAAACAAGTTTCTGCGTTTTCTTGTAGAAGTTTTTGATTAGATTTTAATGTTTCTTGTAATTTATGATTTAAATTACTATTATTTCTAAAAAGAAATTCAGCTACTTTATTTAACCTTAAATACTCTGGTGTATTTGTCACAGGCAATTGGCTATCAAGTCCTGCTTGTAAATTTTCTAACTTTATTTTTAATTTTTCATTTTGTTGAATTAGTTTCTTGTTTTTATTCTCTAATTCTTGTTTTTCATTTGTTTCTTTAAAAAGAAAAGCTAGAGATTTATCACATTCTTTTGTCTTTTGTTTAAAACAAGATTGTAATTCTTGAAATTCAGTTGTCATTTTCGATTGATTTTGCTCAAGGGAAAAAATTCTTTCTTGAAATGTTTTATTTTGTAATTGAAATGAGATTAATTCTTGTTTAAGTTTTCTTTTATTTTCAATAAAATAACGTTGAGATTTTTGAAATTTTGAAATTGTTTGTTGGTCCTTAGTTACTCGTTTTTGTAATTTGTCTTTTTCCATTCTTAATTGTTCTAATTGAGTTTTTAATTCATCTTTGCTGGGTTGCTCTTGATCAATGTCATGCGTTAATATTGTTATTTTTTTATTAAATTTTTCTAGTTCAATAATTTTTTTCTTGTCTTCATCTTGTTCGTTTTTTAAATCATCGAACTGTTTTTGTAATTCATTTATTTCTGTTTTCGCTTGTTTAAGTTGATCGCGTAATTTTCTATTATTATAAATGTTATTAAGTTGATCTCTAGTCTTTGTTGCTTGAGATATTTGGTCTTCGATTGTTTTGATTTCTATTTGAAGATTTTCAAGTTCTACCTTCACCCTTTCTTTTTGTTCATTTAGTTTTTTAAAACAAATCTCTTTTTGATTAGCAATTTCTCTTATTTTATTTCGATGTGTTTTTTCAAGATTTTTCTTTTCTTGTTCTTTTTGGTCAATTTGATTGCGTAAAGTTGCCAAAGACTCATTCGTTTTTTGATCAATACTATTCAAAACATTTAATGGATTTAAATTTGTCTGGGTTTGTTGCTTCACAGAAGGCTTAAAGTTTTTAAGGCGTTCTCTTTCCCATAGACTAAATTTAGTTTTTTTGACATAAGCTTGATAGTCATCATCACATTTTAAAATAAATTCTTCCATGTGTATTAAATTAAGTAGAACTTCTGTCATCACGTAGCGATAATCAGCAGGATTATTGATTTTTTTGCTACAATTTAAAAGAAAAAGAAAATTTTGATAAACAATACTAAATAAATTTTCTTCTATACCTTTGAAATAATCTTCTTCATTTTTATTGGTTTCTTCTTTGATATATTTTTTAAAATCGGTGAGTGTTGGTTTTTGTAATAAACTTCTTACTTTCAATTGATCTAAAAAATTTTGATGTTTTCTTAAAATATGATCATAATCTGCTAAATGATTGAAATCTTCAATTTTTAAAAGCGGCATATAGATTACACCTTTGATGAATTTTTCAACCCATCTTAAATAACTATTGTAAATATTCTCAAGAACATCTTTTTGATGTGCATAAACAGTGTGCGGTGTTATTAGATAATTTTCGTGTTTTCTACCTTCTTCATATCCACGCATCCATGACTGAAGATCAAGAGCAGATTGAGATGAAGATGAATCTGGTGTTTGATTTGAATTTAATGCAAGACGTGCTTGGATTTCAGAATTTTTTTCTTCAGATATTTCAAAATTATATGACCTAGAATTGGACATAAGTATTTGTTTTTCTTTTGGTAAAGAAGTCTCAGATCTTTGTAAGAATTCAACGCTAAAAGGTTGATAACTTGGAATTGATCTTCCTGGTGCTTTTTCGTCCAGATCAGAAGTATACCCTTTTAGGGTCAAAAATCCCAGTAAACATATGATATATAAATAAAAATTCATTAAATAAACAAGCACCTATTTGGTCAATATGGCGATTTATTATCACCTTTTGAATAAATTTTATAGAAAATTTTAATCAATTTATTGGTGATCAAAATTTTGATATGGATTTAAAAAGGGAGTTTGAGGATGCTTGTAAGAAGGAGACGGAACATATCTGTTATACACATGCCCTAATGTTTTAGAATAAACTTGATTTTCTTGTTTTATTTCCTCAAGTTTATCCCTTGCTTGCGCCAGTTTAAAACGAAGAATAGTATTGTCATAACCATAATTTTGCATTGATGTTTCTTCTGACAAAGATTCAGATGATACTTTAATTGTGGACTGAAGTTTTAATTGTGCCAATTCTTGTTTTAAGTTCTGATTTTCTGTTTGTAACTCTTGATTTGAATTTTGAGAAATGTGATAATCGGTTAAAAGTCTTTGATATTCTTGATATGATAAATCTGCCTTTTTGGTTGCTAGATTTTTTTCATTTTTCAAAATGTCAATTTTTTCTTTTGCATCATGAATCCAACATGATTTTTCTTCTAAAGTTTTTTTTAAATGTTTTTCTTGAGCTTGCCACTTTCTTTGACTTTTCTGAAAACTTTCAAGAGTTTTTTGTTGCTGATTTCTTTCATTTGTTACTTCTTTTAGTTGATTTTGAGCGTCTTTAAGCTGTTCTGTAAGTTGTTTTTCTTTTTCTAAATCGTTGTATTGTTTTTGATTTAAGAGGTTTGCTTTACTCGATTGTGCTTGATTTTTTTGACGTTTTGCTTGTTTTTTTTGATTTTTTGATTTCTTGTCATAGTCAGCTTTTATTTCTTTAATTTTAGCTTCATATTGTTCTGTTAACAGATTCATCGACATATGATGTGCATGAGATTCAGAAAAAGTTTTGGCATTTGATGCGTTTTTATATCGATTAAATTCATCTGTATTTTGATAATTATCAGCCAAAAATTTTTCGTACTCCATATCAATTTCGACAGCTATTTTAAGAAAATTGAGGATAATATCCAAGAATTGATGAGAAAAATATTCATAATCTAAAGGACTATTAATTTGTCTTAAAAATGTTATTATCAATAGAACTTCATCTTCATAAAATTTCTTAAGCCAAGAATTTTCTTCTAAAAATCTTGATTTAAATCTGGTTTGAAAATTTTTTAAATTAATTACATTTGGCTTTTCAAGCAACGGTCTTCTTTTCAATTCACCGATTACGATGGTCAGGTCATCTATATATTTACTTTTAACAAGTAACTCTTGAAAGGCAAGCAAATCAACACCTTGTGTCATATCAATAATAGATGTTAACCATAAAGTGTATTTTTTAAATTCTTCTATCGATCTTTCGATTAAGAATATACCGTCGATCACAGTTACAATTTTTTTGTTGCTTGAATTTTCCTCAAAAGAAATGTCTTCTAAGTCTACAGCTGCTTGGATGACTTTTCCAAACATAGCCACATCAGAATCGTCATTTGGCTTCTTATCTCTTTGAGCCAAAACCGTTGGATAAATATTTTCAAAAATCATAGAATGTGGCTTGAACGCTGTTGCTTTTTCTAATGTTGCGCTGTTATCTTCTTCCATTTTTTGGTTAAGTTCGGCGAGATGACGAAAACCATTACTTTCGTTTATTTGGCTTATAGCTGATTGACGTAATGATTTGTCTTTGATATTTTGAGTGAATGAGTTACGGATATAGCATAGATTTAAGGGAACGTGTTCTGTTTTATATTGA
>JBPBPI010000078.1:0-4607 GCA_050954885.1 Janthinobacterium lividum
GCTGTAACGCGCGGCGCCAGAGCCATGGTAAAGCACTCCTTTAGATATATAGCAACGCTTAAGCGCACACGGGGGCACTCAGCATGACCGCAAGCCAGTTGATGGACCCAAGCCGCATCGACGGCATGGCGGAGCGGTTGCATCAACGTCGGCGTCAGGTGGGGCTGAGCCAATCCCAGCTCGCGGAGCTGACGGGGATATCCGCCGCGAACATCAGCCACTACGAGTGCAACCGACACAGCCCGGCCCTGAGCGCGATTGTCTGCATCGCTAGAGAGCTTGCCGTCACGACTGACTGGTTGCTGGTGGGTAAGCTAGACGAGGTGCGTAGGCACGCAGGCGTGCGCAACGCTTCGGGCGTCCGGAAGAAAATGATGCGAGACACCGATTTCTCTTGCCCAAAAGACTAAAGCGTCCCTATAGTCCTCCTCACGCACATGAGGAGGACAGGCTATGCCGCCCACCCATCAGATTGCCTACGACCACGCCGGGCGCAGTTCTCGCCCGGCACCAACCTTCGGGTTCAGCAGCGACTACAGCATCGTTCTCGCCACCATCGCCAAGGTTGACAAGGCCCTGGCGGAGATGCGCTCGCTGCCTCTGACCGTTACCCTGGATACCCACTGCACTGACGCCGCCGATGTGATCGCGCTCCTTGAGTATGCGCGCATCGATCTCGCCGCCACGCTGGTGCGCCTTCGGAGCCACCTGTCGTGAGCCCGCCCCTCGACGGCGGTAGCTATTTCGACCCCAAGCCCCTCGCGCCCTACATCAAATCGCCGCCCACCGACCGCGCTCTGTGTCGGGACGATCGGCTGCTTGACGATGCCCTGCGCGACATGAGGCGCATCGCCGAGGATCTATATCCCGCTATGGTTCTGCCCTCGGTTGAGGCGTGCCTGGACGGCCTTTTCGACCACGTCGTCCCCATGCTGGGGATGCTGGAGGCCGCCAAGGCGGAAATGGTCGCTGAGGCCGTTAGGCGCGACGAGGCAACTCCGTAGCGGCGAATGCAATGGGTAACATTGCACCCCTTTTCTTGCCTACTTCATCGCCGGAGATCGCCATGCCCCGTGCAGATTTGCACCTCACGCCTGAAGATCCGCCTGTAAGCGAGCATCTTCAGGCGGCTAACGAAGACTTCGACATCGCAGCCCAGGTGTTTGCAGAACCCTGCTGCCTTGACATGACCAACGAAGACTATCACGCTCATCCCGCCCTGTCGTCGACAGGCGCGCGGACGCTCGTCAAGGAATGCCCGGCTGTCTACCAATACGAGCGGCAGCACGGGCGCCATAGCGAGGCGTTCGACATCGGTTCCGCCGTGCATCTGCTTGTCCTGGAGCCGCATCTGTTTGACGCACGCGTCGTAGCCTGCGGCCCGGACTTCACCACCAAGGACGCCAAGGCAAAGCGTGCAGCAGCCTATGCGGACGGGCTCATCCCGCTGCGTGACGGCGATATGGAGACCGTGCGCAACATGCGTGCGGCGCTTCAGGCGGACCCGATGGCCGCCGCTGCCTTTACCGGAGGCTCGGCAGAACAGTCTCTGTTCTGGGTCGATCCCGAGTTCGGCATTCCTTGCCGCACCCGGCCCGACTACCTGCCGCAGCACACGCGCTACCTCATCGACCTGAAGACGGCTGCAACCAGCCATCCGGCGGAGTTCGAGAAGGACGCCGCAAAGTTTGGCTACTACGCTCAGGCGAGCTGGTATCTCGATGGCGTGGAAGCGGTTTCCGGCGTGCGCCCGGAACGCTTTGCCTTTGTCGTGGTCGCGAAGAAGCCGCCGCACCTTGTCACGGTCCACTGGGTAACGCCCGAGGCCCTTCAGTGGGGCGCAATCGAGAACCGCTACGCCCGTGGCGTCTATGCCTACTGCACAGCGACCAACAACTGGCCCGGCTACACGCAGCAGGTTGATCAGCCTGCGCGAGCGTTCGACCTGACCATTCCTGGCTGGAAGGTCCGCGACATGGAGACCCGCCACTCCCTTGGCGGCTACGAGCCCCCGCCCCTGCCTGAAACCTACATCCAGATGGAAGCCGCAGAATGAGCGATGCCCCTCCCGACTTTGCGCCCTACGACGGCGACGTGATCGAGCCGTCCCGCACCACGCGGCTTGCGCCAATGGCGAACAACCCCTTTGCGGTCGCAAAGCCGCAGGGGCTGGCACTTGGGGCAACCGAGATCGCCGGCCGTTCTGCCGAGGCTGAGGTCCATGGGCGCATGCTCATGGCTCAGCGCTTCCCGCGTGACGAGGCGAAGGCTTATGCCCGCGCCATGCAGTCGTGCCAGCGCATCGGTTTCGCCAGCGCCGCGACCTGGACGTTCCCGCGTGCGGGTCAGAGTCTGGCTGGTCCCAGCATCAGGCTGGCCGAAGAGCTTGCCCGCCTTTGGGGCAACGTCGAGTTCGGCATCAACGAGCTTGCTCGCAAGCACGGCAGCGCTGGCCTTCCTGGTGAGAGCGAGATGGAGGCCTACGCCTGGGACTTGGAGACCAATGTGCGCAGCAGTCAGCGCTTTACGGTCAAGCACCTGCGCGACAGCAATAGGGGGCAGGGCGCCCCGCTGACTACTGAGCGGGACATCTACGAGATCACCGCCAACATGGGTTCTCGACGCGTCCGTGCGCGCATCCTGGCCGTTCTGCCGCCCGAACTGGTCGATGGCGCGGTTCAGGCATGCGAGCGCACCGTCGCACACGGCGGTGGCGTATCGCTGCCCGAGCGCATCCGCGCCATGGTGGGCAAGTTTTCCGGCTACGGCGTGACGCATCTGATGATCGCCGACAAGCTCGGGCATCCGATCGATCAGACCACGCCCGACGAGCTGGTCGGGCTTACGTCGGCTTTCAACTCGATCAAGGATGGGGCTCCGGCCAGCGAGTATTTTGGCCGCAAGGGGCCGGCGGCACAGGCCGCGCTGCCCGCTCATGCTGACGGCTTCGAGGCTGCGGCAGCGGGCGTCAAGGCTCCGGTTAAGGTTGCCGCAGACCCGGCGGCGGTGATTGCTCAGACCGCGTCGGTCGAGACGGCCGCCCTTCCGGAGGCCAACCCGGCCGTTGCTGTGGTGTCTGCTGTGATCGAACCCGACGCGGTGAGCACCGTAGCGGGGGGCGCCGCTGCGCCGGTTGGAGACGGCGAGGCCGCAGAAGATCTCGCTCAAGATGCGCTTGCGTCCCTGTTAGATAACTTGCGCAAGACCACTACGGTCGCAGCCTTGGATGAGATGCTGCGCCATGCCGGAGCGCAGGCAGACATCGCGCTGCTGAGCCAGGATTTCGTGGCACAGGGTGATTGGTTGAATGCTCTTGATGCGCATCGTGCGCGTCTGTCCGGTAAGGGGAAGCGCTCCTAATGCCGCCCCGCACGAAATGGCACGGCCTGCTGGTGTCCAACCGGCTGCGCCATTGCCTCGAACTGCACAACATCACATCGATCGAGGAGGCCCGCGCTTTGGGCCGCACCGGCCTGCTGCGTCTGCCACACATGGGCCGCAAGAGCCGAGACGAGCTGTGGGATGCCCTGGAGGCCTACCGGCCTTCCTGCGCCTGCCCGACGTGCGGCGGAACCGGCCGCGTCCAGCCGGCGGCTGCGGCGTGAGGCCCGGCGGCACGGAGGCGGTCATGTGCCGCCTCATCCTCTGGCGCGACGGTGATGCGCCGGAGGACTACCACACGGGCTCACCGGAGTTCGATGCCGACATGATCGCGCTGATCAACGCGGCCGAGCAGGCGATCGAGCTGAACATAGAGACGTGGCGCTCCGCCTACCACGAGGGCGAGCGCGTGGCCTACCGGGCCTTCCATCTCCAGACACAAGGAGGCGTGCATGCCGATATTCGATGACCCCATGCGTGACCGGGTCGACGCGTTCCTCAAGGCGATTGCGTGGGCCTCTTCGTGGGACGCCGTAGACAAGGTGCTCGCAAAGGTTGGCCCGCTCCTCGAAGATGCGGCGCGGGCGGAACGGCAAGATCTCCTGGCGATGATGCACAGCTCGATGGATGCGTCTCGGGCTCGCTGCCCCCGCCCCGCTCCCTCCCCTATTCTCAACCCTGTCACACAAGGAACTCCCGCATGAACCGCTTTCGGGAAACGCGCGACGCTATTGGGGAGACCGCTCCTGGCGTTCTGACGGTGCTGTTCTGGGTAGCAGTCGTCATCGTCGCCCTGACGCTGCTCGGCACCGCGCTCTACTCGTTCACCGCGCCCGCCAACGTCGCGATTGAGAGCCGCACATTCCATGCTTCGCAGCCCTACCAGGACGGCATGGCCCGTGATCTCGACGAGATGCGCATGGCCTACCTCGCCGCATCGCCGGCCAGCCAGGATGCGATCCGCGCCACTGTCAGGCAGCGCTACGCCGGCTTCAACCCGGCCAGCCTGCCCGCGTCGGAGCAGGCGTTCCTCTCGGAGATGATGCAGTAATGCGCAAGATCCGGACTTTCGGCATCCCCGTGGTGGCGGCCATGCTCATGGCGGCCGGCAGCGGCCCGAACGGCTGCACCGACAGCACCGACACGAAACAGGCGCAGCAGCAGGAGACGATGCTGTCACAAGCATCTGACGCCGTGGGAATGCCGGCCATCACGCATTTCCAAGA
>JBPBPI010000079.1:0-5585 GCA_050954885.1 Janthinobacterium lividum
AACTGGATTTGATATTGGCGAAGGTCGTTCCCGCTATAGGGCGTCTCGAGCTGCGCAATCATGGCAGGATCTGCCACCCACTGCTTGACCGACGTGGCCAGCCGCGTCAGCTCCATGGACGCGCTCGGATCGCTGCCAGCCGCCTTGATTAGCACCGCCACGCGCTGGGGGTTCGTGAGCAAGAACGGATGTCCCGTCTGCACCGTGGCTGGAATCGAGGCCAGGACGCCCGCTGGATAGGCCGCAGAGGTTGCGACGGGCGCGGGGGAGGTGGCGATGCCGATAGACGCCAGGAAGGCCGAGAACCAAGACATGCGGCAGGCTCCTCAAGTTGAACGCAGTGCGGCCCCGGTCCCGTAGGACCAGGGCCGGTCGGCTTGGAGCCGCGCGACCCTACCGGATCGAGCCGCCCGCCAGGATCAGGCTGCGGGCGGCGTGGTCACCGTCTTGGACGGCACGGCGCCGATATGCGGAATCAGCGCCTCCACGAACGCGAACACGCCCGAGCCCAGCTTCTCGGCGTATTCTTCGATCGTCTCCAGCAGGCCGGACACGCCCGCCTGCAGCTCCGGATTGTGGCTCACGAAGGTATTGACGCTGTGCGACACGGCGCCCTGCACCTTGGCGACGACATCGGGGGCGCCACTCTCGGCAACGGCAGTCGCGAGACCGATCGCGGCATTCTCGGCAGTGGAAAGGGAGAACATGCGGGATGCTTTCGTTGTGGTCGGATGGTTGTCCGGCTTACTTCGCGGCCAGACGTTCGCGCAGGGCGTAGCCTTCTAAGGCCCAGATTTTATCACGAGCAGCCGCCCGCGCAATCTTCTCGCCAAGCTGTTGATTGAAGTTCTCTGGACTGGCGCAAGCGCTTTCGCCCGTCACAGTGAAGCCGTTGCGGAGGGTAAGCACGCAAATCGTGAGCGTGCCGGTTGCCCGGAAATAGTCCTCCCCGACGATGGTAGCGTCGATCATGGCAGGCGTGACACGCGCCGCGGTCAGCTTTTTGGCCTGGATCTCGGCTTCTACTTCATCACCAATCATGCGACATCTCCGGGTTTCATCGGAAGGCTACCATTGACGCTGGCGTGCGTGCAATGCACAGTGCGCGGGCTGCGGCGGCGTGGAAGGACACGCTCTACGGTGGGGACGCCCACTCTACATTTTGGGACGAGCCGAATCAGGTTCGTAGGCGCAAGGAGCCGGAATCAAGCCCGGCCCGCAGCTACTTCCCCACCACATGCGCCACCGCCGCCAGATCCGCCGCCACCGTATCGGCCGCATGCTCCAGATCCGCCGGCCGGCGCGTTACCGCCGCATGAGCGATAGCGTTCGCCATGTCCTGATTGCGAATCGCGTCCGTGGTGTTGTCAGGCAGCAGCTTCGGCAGCCCAGCTAGGATCATGGCAACCGCAATGTCCTGCGCCTTGGCAAACGGATGCGTAGCAGCGAGCCCAATGCCGCCCAGGAGCAGGCTTAGCCCGGTCTGCGTGCTGGTCTGCTTCAGCCAGTCGTGGCACCGCTGCCGCAGCGACTTGGGGGCAAGCGCGATGATGTCGGTCATGCTGCGGCACTCAGCAACACGGCAGCCTCGTGCATGGCCTGCTCTGCCCTAGAGTCCCAGCCGCGCCCATACTCCCCGACCTGACGCAACGTCCCGTAGTCATGCACCCGAGCGGCGCAGAATGCGACCACGAGCGCCCTGCGCTGTGGCAGGGCCAGGAACGCCGTCTGCGTCACCCGGCCGACATCGCCATCCCTAGCGACGCCCAGCGATGTTTGTAGGTCGATGGCGTCCAGCATGGCTACGCGCGTCAGGATATCCGCCGCCGTTACGGTGCCCGCCGCCGCAACAGTGACCTCGCCGATATGTCCATCCTCCAGCACGCCCAGGAGCCGCTGCAACAGCTTGGCTCCAGTCACCGCGCCGCGATTGTAGGAGTGGTCAACCGCCATCAGGTCCAAACCGAGCGGCAGCTCATTTCCGTTGAGTCGGTTCCAGTAGTTCGCGCCGAATATCGCCGACTGCATCGCATCCGTCAGGTTGCGCATATCAGCGACCGACGCCGCCCGCCCGAGATACGTCTCCAGCTCCGGCGCGCAGACACCCTTGTTGGACCCGATCATGCGCCCGTCGTGCTTCTTCCCGCCGGTCCAGTTGCCGTTATCGTTTGGATCGTTGCTGTAGCCCTTTTCGACATTCAAAATGAACGCCTTAGTTGCCGCAAATGACGTCTTCATTTTATCACCACCTTCGGGCCGATTGTCATGGTTGTATTGATAGGCACGAGCCCGTGCAGCCAACCACAGCCCGTCTGACTCAGAAACTGCACATATCGCCAGTCGTCTCCCGCCCTCATGTGCATGGGATTGGCAATGTATTCCGTCATCGTCACCTGATGCCGCTGCGCTGTCTGGTGAATCTGCGTTACCGTAGGACTATCTTCGGTCAGATCCTCTGCGGTGACGCCAACCGGCGTTGGAGCTGCATTGATTGTCTGAATCTCAAGCCTACCGGTTGCAGCATCGGCTACTCTGGCATATCCACGAGACACAGAGCCCACACATCCCTTGCGGACATCGTATGTCGTCGTAATGGCAACTTGGTTACTGTCGATTGTCTCGAACTGCTTAGTCGCAATCCGCGCAATGTGGATACCGGGATCTTTCTGACTCTGCACAATGATGTAGGCCATGATTGCCAGGGTGATAGGCACACCGGCAAAGGTCAGAATGGCAATGCTTGCCAGAAACCAGCGCATAATCGGCCAGAGTGTCAGACCCGCCGACCGGACGACAAAAAGCGGATTTGGCATCACTTTCCGAGAACCCCATGGAAGATTGGCCAGCTAGCAACCCACGTCCAGACGGTAATAAACATCGTGACGCAAGCCCCAACAATCCCAACCAGAGCCCCGCGCCGCTGAATAAACGTCTTTCCCTGCTCCAGCAAGCGCGCGTCAAGATAGGCGTTGCGCTTTGCAATCAGCTCGTTCTCTTTCTCATCGGCAGCCTTAACGAGTAGCTTGGTAATCTCCTTTTGCCGGTCCCGCTCTGCCCACCGACGCGGCCCGTTCGCAATGTCCAAGCCCGCTTCTGCGAGGTCCAGAAAAGAGACGGGCTTAATCCAGTGATCGTCAGGAGGCGCCTTGTCGTCCGACATCCACGCCTCTCCACGAAAGCCACATCACGATAAGAGCAATCCAGGCGATCGGAATGTAAGCGCCCGGTCCTGTTCCAAGGTAAGGAGCCTGGAAATACATCACTGTTAAAACGGCCAGCCAGCCAAACTGGATGCCGAGCGCAAGCTCACGAATCCACCACTTGACCGGGAAAAGCGCCACGGTTGCAAAGATCGCAACAGGAGCCGCGCGCCATAGCCAGTAGACATCGCCTCCCTGCTGCGCAAACCCGTCATACTGCCCGCCGTGAACAATCAAATCCCCCGGCTTGCCCAGAGCCCACACCCACCACCAGTGGCAGAACACAAGCCCGAGCTGCATCGCCAGCGCCACCATAGCCATATCGGGCCTGCGTAGGATAGTGGGTATAACGGGAATGTCACGGCTAGGCATGGTTCGTGCTTCCACCCGGGCGCTCACTGCGTCGGCTTGAGGATGACAGCAACCGAGCTGCCCGAGGAAGCGCCACCGTCGGGCGAGGTGCCGAGGATCGGGGTCGCGGTGTCGTTTGAGCCGCTTGCCTGGACCGCGCCCCCGGCAGTGCCCCCCGTCCTAAGAACCGCGCCAGCCTGGCTAGTGGCGCCTGCTAGGGTTACGGGCACCCGACCGTCAGTAGCAATAATGCCGTATTGCGTAGCGCTGCTGTTGTATTTGGATACGCCCAGCAGATACTCAGTGGAGTTGCCTTGCGATACCCCGGTGCTGCCGTTGGCCTGAATGGATACAATCTGACCAGGGGCCGCATTACAGCCGCCGCAAACAGTGCCATCCCAGGAATGCGCATGCAGGTGCCACCCTCTGTTGCCAGCGACCGAGTTGTTGGACCAGATCCCAGCGAGATACGGGGCTGACACACTGTTGTTGACGCTGATCAGCGTGTCCCAATCCGCGGTTACGTCAAGACCTGCGTAAGTAACATCAAAAACGCCATACCTTCCGGCGGTCAAAAGTTCGATTTCACGCGGAGTGTTAATCTGCCCCAGCGCTTGGAACGCTTGCATGTAGGCCACATGATCCGAATTGACCGTCGCAGAGATAGGAAGAAACCAACCACTGCCCCAGAAGAACTCATTGTCAGTCAGCGAAATGTCAACCAGAGACTCCGAAGGAGAGGTCGGAGGTTGATCGTCAGAGTAACCTGACTCTCCAATGAACTCCAGTTGCGTGTTCGTGGCGGCAAAACCGTCGAACAAATACCTTACCGCATTAGGGCTCGTCTCTTTGAAGAAGCCAAAGGGAACGTTAAATATGCCGCTGCGCACCCAACTCACACCGTTTCCACAATTCATTTGCGGCCCACAACCAACGCCTGCCATGCCCATCGCGTGAATGTTCATGTTTGAGAAACCCTGATCGCCAAAATCGCCAAACGAGTCAGGTGAGTCGTAATGCAGGCCATAGTAGCAGTCGTGAAACTCCAAATCTTGAACCGACGTCTGATCGCCTGACATCGCCATGCAGCCGTAGCCATGCGATATTTGCACGCGATGCATCACCCTATGCTGCGGCCAACCAAACACGGACGCGTAGCCCGGCGATTGTCCTGGGGTGGCAAAGCCGCCTGCACC
The DNA here is from genome assembly GCA_050954885.1 of Janthinobacterium lividum. Classification (GTDB taxonomy): domain Bacteria; phylum Pseudomonadota; class Alphaproteobacteria; order Caedimonadales; family Caedimonadaceae; genus JBPBPI01. Next base: position 4,748 of record JBPBPI010000079.1, read on the forward strand.
GATAAGCGTCATGTCCGACATATAGCCTTCGCTGCCGGTTCCGCTCAACCGGAAGGCTCCTACTACATCATACGTGCCCATTCCGGAGTCCGTTGCCCAACGAAGCATAGTATTAAACTCGCCCTGCCCGACAAAATTGACACCCGATGCCGTTTCAGGGAGCTGGCCGGTAGTGGGCGGAAGAACAATATCAGTGCCTCCCATGTTGTATGTCCCGGCCGCTAGCTGCAAAGTTCCTCCAGTCTTGGCAACATTGATTAGCCCTGACTGGATATTAAGGGCGTCCATCGTCATCGACGCAATCTGAGCATCCCTGTAGGGGGAGTAATATTCCCAGTATTGGCCTTCATTAAGAGACGCTGTGATCGGCTTGCTAAAAGTGATTGTCTCAAGCCCCGGCGTGTTTGTTACAGCGGACACGGTAGTTCCGCTTTGCGCCGCATTCTGCCCGGCTGAAACTGTAGCCCCGACCACAACCCCGCTCACGTCAAAGCCACAGGTGAAAGTGTCACCAGCTACAAAGGCTGTGCTTGGCGGCAAAGTTAACCCCATAATGCTTTGTTCAGGGTTGATGACTAAAATAGTCGTGCCGCTTTGAATCTTGGAACCCTGACATGCCATTAGCGGACGCACATCACCCCAGCCGCGCGTTGCAATCGGCACATACGCAGTTGAAGACCCGCCAGTGCCAACCGTAAAAGTAAAATACTCCTGCATCACGGTGGCATTTGTTGCAGCCACTGCTGTAATTGGCAATCCATGGTAATTACCATATGGTGATGTGCCCATAAGACTATATGCAGACGATTTAGCAATAAGTGCAGCCAGAGTTGACACA
>JBPBPI010000080.1:0-6565 GCA_050954885.1 Janthinobacterium lividum
TCCCATTAACGCTTTTGCTCATCTTATTGCTGGGATGATCAATTATCAACTTAGACACGATAAACCTTCTCTACAACCTTAAGCATAACTCGGGTTAGTATAATAGCGGTACTGTGCATGGCAGGCACATCTCCAGAATGTGCCAATTCTTTAAACAATTCTAGCGCCTGTTTTTTATCAGGATCTTGTCCTTCAAAGCCCTCGTATAATGATAAAGCCATATTGAATATAGCTGCACTACCACCTAAAGCGGCGGCTTGCTCAAAATATGCGAAGGCACGTTTTTTATCGGGAAGTTGCCTCTTAAAACCTTTCTTTAATAAGGCACCTAAATTATTCATCGCATGAGGATGTCCCAAAGCTGCCGCTTGTAAATAAAGTTGTAAAATAGGCTTTTTATCTAAGTTTTTTTTATCACTATTTTCAGACAATAGAAGAGCCGTATTATACATAGCACCAGCATGACCTAAAGCAGTAGCTTTTTCAAAATACTTCAGCGCCTGTTTTTTATCCGGAAGTTGTCCTTCAAAACCCTGTATCAGTAATACTGCTATACTATTCATCGCATCAGGATTTCCTAAGGCAGCAGCTTTTTTATAATACTGAAATGCACGTTTCTTACTAGGAAATTGCCCTTCAAAACCTTCCTCTAACAATCTGCCCATATTAAATATAGCATTGGGATGTTCTAGAGCTGCTGCTTGTTCGTAAAGCTGAAAAACACGTTTCATATCCAGATTTTTTATGCCCAAATTTTGTTCTAATATGACAGCTGCATTATTCATGGCATTGAAATTTCCAAAGTCTGCTGCTGATAAATAAAGTTCTAAAGCACGCTCTCTATTGGGAAGTTGCCCATCTATACCTTTATCTAAAAGAACAGCTGCGTAATGCATAGAGTGAGGATGTCCGCGATTTGCTGCTTTTTCAAAGTATTTAAGAGCTGAAACCAAATTATTTTTTTGATATTGATCAAAAGCATAAAGTGTTTGTGCTTCCAGACAATCTAAATCAGCAGCTGTTTTAACAATTGACCAATATAGATCTTTGTAGAGAGAAAGATGGGGGGTTGTGACAAGGGTTTGATAGAGATGAACCAATGGTAAGGCATATTTTTGCTTGATGTATTTATCACGAAATGCTTCAATCTCATTTATTTTTCTTGGTATAAAACTTTTAGATTTTTGTTGCTGTTTCGTAGGGATAGTCATAAGTTCAAGAAATGTTGACACCCAATTATCTTGATAATTTTTTTTTATGTAATCTTCTGCTTTTAGGTATGAAAGATTGGCAGCCAGGAAATGCTCTTTAACCACTTCATTAGGAGATTTTTTGATCTTTTCAGCCTGTTCCCAATAAGCCCAAGCTTGCTTTTGATCTAGGGCATGCCGTAAAACTTGGTTGGCTTTTTCTTTATTATTAAATTTTCCACCTGCAAGAGGACGTGTATAAAATGCGTAAAGCTTTTCTTGAAGATCTTTACCTTTTTTTGTGCTTTCTGCTTCAAGAACTGAAAAAAGTCTTGATTTTTCCGACTCATCTTTAGATGTCAGTAAAGCATAGGTAAGTTTATTTGCATCAAGCACAGACGTGGAAAAAGGATATTTTTTTACAAAGTAATTCTCTTCATTTTCCGTACAAGCCTCATTCCTATCGCTTGCCTCAAGCGTTGAAGGCATAAAAGTTTGTATAGAAATAGTGAGAGCTACATAAGCAACCGATAAAGAAAGTCGAGAGAGATAATGTGTCATGAGAAAGACCTAATTTTAAATATATAATAACATTAAATGACATTTTTAATTTTAATTACTGTCATAATAATCTATTGCCTAATTATTTAAAAATAATTATTATTTAAATGTCTTTTTGTCAATTAAAATATTTGATTAATTAAACAATTATTATAACCCATGTATAACTACAGATTTTTGTATTTTCAAATTCATCCTTCACTTAAATTGACTTTTTCATGGCAGCGATTAAAAATGTTAAACGTTTATGGCAAAGATAAAGACTGATATTATCAACGTTAATAGGTTGGGCTTAAAATAAAGGAAATAAATCCATGGATTTGTTAACACATGGCATTATGGGGGCTACACTCGCGCAGTGTGGATTTCAAAAAAGTCTAGGGCGTAAAGTTATTCTTTGGGGCGCACTGGCGGCCATGTTGCCCGATATCGATGTTTTGGTCGGCACCTTCGCGGGACCTTTTGCAGACTTTAAATATCATCGCTGGATCACTCATTCTTTCTGGTTTGGACCAGTCATCGGATCGGGACTTGGTTATTTGCTTTGGCGTTTAGAAGAGCGACGTCAGTCTTTAAAATTGTGGATATTTTTCTTCATCTTAACTCTGATCACTCATCCTTTATTGGATCTGTTGACTAGTTTTGGCACCCAACTTTTTGCTCCCTTTTCAGATGTCCGATGTTCTTTGGATATCATTTCAATTGTTGATCTTCGCTATACGGGTCCTTTATTAGTGGCTTTGATCTTAGGATTTATTTTTAAAAAACGCGAAAATATTGTAACGGGCATCTCGCTAGGTGCTTTTGGTCTTTCCTGTGCTTATCTTGTCTATGCGGTGGATCTTCACCGTCAATCTATGGATCAAGCCCATCAAGATTGGCATCATCAGCATCCCCATGATTCCTATGTTTCTCTCCGCAGCTTTCCCACTTTGTTTCAATCTTACTTACGTCATTTGGTGATTCGATATCGTGATCAAATTTGTGTTGGGGCACAACGCGTGCCAAATGATGGCGATCGTTCGATTCGTTGGCATTGTGCAACGCAACTGCCTAATGCATGCGCCATAAAGCTTATAGGCACGCCTATGGGTCAACGCTTTGCTTGGTTTGCCGATGATAATTATCGGGCTGAAGTTTTAAGCAATAATATGATTCGCTTTCACGATCTTCGCTATCCGGTATTTGATCGTCCTCTTGATGGCATGTGGGGGATTGAAGGTCAGTGCATACCTGAACTGCAACTTCGCCATTTTCGCCATAAAATTCCAATAACTCAACAAACGCTCAAAAATATTGGATCTTACTGGCAAGGTGAGTTGAGAGAGATTCAATAATTTAATTTTCCTCTGAAAGCTTGTACAAAGACCAATGTTTGGAAGAAAATTTATTATATGAAAAAACATATACTTCTCCAAAATTAATTTTTTTATCTTCATGACAAAGTTCTTGGGCTAAAACTTGAAATACTTTTTCATGAGAGACGAGAATAAATTCTTCTCCTCGTGATTCTTCTATCAATTTTTTATGTATATTTATGACTCTAGAGCGAAATTCATTCTCATCTTCTGCATCAGGCGGTAAACATTTTGAATTGATATTTTTTTCGATATTGGATAACAATCTAAAATCGCCAAAGTACCTCTCTTTTAAATCTGTTTTAACAACGGGTGTGATATTTAACTCTCTACTTATAATTTGTGAAGTTTCTTGAGCTCTCAAAAGAGAACTTGTGTAAATCTTTTTTACATTAAGGTTTTTAAGAAGTTGGGCACTGGTTTTTGCTTGATATCTTCCTTGTTCAGTTAAGGATAAGTCCAAGGGTCCTTGTTGCAACATAGCAGGGGTCCATTGACTCTCGCCATGACGCATAAAGAAGAATTTGATAGTATCAGAAGTACTACTTGATGCTTTCCCTGAATGTAAAAAATTATTAAAAATGCTCAAAATAATAAGCGTTCTGATTAAAATTAATATAGGGTATTTTATTTTAATCATCCTTTTAACGATCTATGGATTTGATTTAGAGGTAAATAAAAATATTATTAACTTTTATTATATTATGTAAAAAACGCAATATAAATTTTATAAAACATTTCAAATTAAATCTTGAAGAACTTAAAGTTAATTAATTTTCTGACATATTAACATACGTTGACACAAAATTATCTATGGCGTACTTTCGATTTCAGAAATTGAGGCCTCTAGAGGTTTGGAAAAATTGGGATTTTGTAAATGAAGTATGTGATCACTGGTGGCCAGCCTATTGTTGGGACAATTCAAAATTTAGGGGCGAAGAATTTTGCCACCAAAGCCATGGTGGCATCTCTTCTGGCAGCTGGTAAAACCACACTCACCAATGCCCCTTATATTGGAGATGTGTTGATCACAGGTGAAATGCTGGAAAGTGTCGGGGCCAAGTTAACCTGGCATGATAATGCTTTAGATATTGACACGTCTTCTTTAAGTCAATCCACTGTTTGCCTGCCGGATTCAGGATCAAACCGTATCCCAATTTTATTGTTAAGTGTGTTATTAAACCGTCTAGGGGAGGCCCATGTTCCTACCATGGGCGGTTGTAATATCGGTCAGCGTCCAGTTGATTTTCATTTAAATGCCGCAGAAATGTTTGGGGCAACCATTGAAGTCGATGATCAAGGATATCATGCCTACCGCAAGCAAACTTTAACCTCTTGTCATTACGCCTTGCCTTATCCTAGCGTGGGTGCCACTGAGACGTGTTTATTTTTGGCAGTACTCGCCAAAGGGACAAGTATCATAAAAAATGTGGCGATTGAACCCGAAATTGTATCACTGGTGACCATGTTGAACACGATGGGTGCCCGCATTAAAATAAATCCCAATCGAGAACTTGTCATTCACGGTGTTGAAAAGCTTGAGCCAACAAATTTTCATGTTCTCGGAGATCGTATTGAGGCCGCATCTTGGGCCGCACTTGCTGCCGCGACCAATGGACGGATCACAGTTAAAGGCATTGAGCCAACCACGCTGATCAACTTTTTTGCACCATTCAATGCGGTGGGTGGCGGTATTAAAGTTGAAGATCCCACAACCATTACCTTTTTTCAAAAACATAAATTAAAAAGCACGTTGTTGGAAACCGATGTTTATCCGGGTTTTGCCACCGACTGGCAGCAACCTTTTGCGATTATGTTGACCCAAGCAGAAGGGGTGTCTGTGATTCATGAAACTGTTTACGAAAATCGATTTGGATATCTAAAAGATTTGGCTGTGTTTGGCGTTAAATCACAAATCGAAAAACAATGTTTGGGGTCAGTTTCCTGTCGTTATCAAGGTCTTGATTATCCCCATAGTGTGATGATTTCTGGATCAACCCCTTTGGTATCTGATAATTTGAGTTTGGATATTCCTGATCTGCGGGCAGGACTTGCTTATTTAATGGTGGCCGCATTGGCCGAGGGTCAAACTACCTTAACATCCATTGAAAAAATTGAACGTGGATACGGCAACCTGCCAGTACGTCTTAAAAATTTGAATTTGAAATTAGAAAAGGTATAAATATAAAATAATTTATTATGTTGAAAATATAAAAGTTAGCTTGTAATTAATTTTAAAATTGTTCAGTAACAAAATAAATTTTTTTTACTATAAAGGATTATTTATGAAAAAAAAATCAATAGAAGATTCTTTGAAAAATCAAGTTTATGACTTTTGGAATGAAGCTGCTTGTGGTGAAAAACTTTATCTTGAAAATTTGGATTCTGATAGTTTTAAAAAACAAGCCAATATACGTTATCAGCTTGAACCTTATATTTTAACTTTTGCTGAGTTTGACAAAGCTACAGGCAAAAATGTTTTAGAAATAGGATTAGGATTGGGAGCGGACCATCAGCAATTTGCAGAAGCAGGAGCTAATTTATACGGAATTGACATCACCGATCGAGCTGTTTTTATGACACGCGAAAGGCTATTACTTCAAGATCTAAAATCTTGTTTGATACAAGGAGATGCAGAAAAATTACCCTATAAAAACAATTCTTTTGATCTTGTTTATTCATGGGGTGTTTTACATCATAGTCCTAATACACAATGTGCTATTGATGAAGTATATCGTGTTTTAAAACCTGGTCAAAAAGCAAAAATTATGATTTATCATAAAAAATCTATTGTAGGATTTATGTTATGGTTAAGATATGGACTTGCTGCTGGTAAGCCTTTTATAAGTTGGGATTATTTGTATTCAAATTATTTGGAAAGTCCTGGAACAAAAGCTTATTCTATACAAGAGGCAAAAAAACTTTTTCAATCTTTTGCAAATGTAAACATTTCAACAGTTTTAACTCATGGAGATCTTTTAACATCACAAGCTGGTCAAAAACATGAGAGTTTTATATTGGATATAATGCGTCTTATTTGGCCAAGAAAACTTATAAAAAAACTTTTTTCCAAAAATGGACTTTTTATGCTTATAGAAGCATATAAATAAAAATTTTATTTTTGCATTTTTAAAAACTCAGTTGAATAAATTATAGATATAAAATAATTGAATTTTTCAAACTACATTAGATTTATTTCACGGGCGCGAGATTGAACACGATGTTGAACTTTATGAAAAGTAGCAATTTCAATTTGTCGGACACGTTCTCTTGAGATATTTAAACGCAAAGAAATTTCTTCTAGGGTTTCTGGTGGTTCTTTAAGGCGGCGGCTGTTGATAATTTCAAGCCCTCGCGTATTTAACCCGAGTTATGTTTAAGAGGCGTGTAAAAAAGTTTAAAGTATTGAAAACATTGGAGTATCATTTTGGGTATTAAATCTCAAAAAGGATACCC
>JBPBPI010000081.1:0-2984 GCA_050954885.1 Janthinobacterium lividum
TAGAGGTCCGCGTCCGGGCACAGGATTCATGAAATCAATCGCATACGGAATCCCATCCCTGCACGGCGACCTCAACCGTATTCAGGTCATACCCCAAGCGCTTGGCAGACCGTGAGGGCGTCTTTTCTAATCGCGCCAGCAACTTCGGATCGTACTCCGGCGGCTCCTGCAGGTAACGCTGCTCATGGGGCCGGCGCGGGTCGTGCCGCCTCAGGCGTGCTTCCCTCTGGCCAACGACATAGCAGAGGAAGTAAGTCGTCGAAGTCCATTGCCGCCTGCAGTGCCACACACAGATCTCGCGTGAGATCGTAGGCACGGAAGAACTCGTCCGGGTTGTGGACGTGGAAGACGTCACGCCATTCCCCGCCATCATGCGTTTCAGGAAGGCTTGGAAAGCCAACGTAGTCAGAGATGCTTCGCCAGTCGAGTGGGAAGTTTAGATTGAGCAGCGACTGCGTGTTGATCCGGGATGGGCAGTTTTTGTGCGGCAGCAACACAGTCTCTGGTACCGCCACGCCCAGCTTCGAAGCCAGGCAGCAGTTGAAGGACTTGTCATCGGCAGACGACCAGAACCGGTCATTATGACGTGCGTTCTTGTCAGGAAGACATTTTGAGAAAGGAGCGAGAGAAGGGCAGATTATGCGAGATCCGGCGCCAAGGACATCGTAGCGACAGCTTTCAGCCATCCGAACCCCACCTGCATGGAGGAACTCCACCCGTAGCTCCTTCACCATTATCCCGTTGATCTTCTCCACCAAGGCTCCGGAAAGCTGCGCTCCACGCCGGACAGAACACCGATTGTCTTCATGACTTGCTCTTCTCCAATCTCCCCATCATCGATCCACCTTGCTCCAGGTAGAAACGGTGTGCGGTGTGAGGCCAGTCCTATTGGCAATCCTGAATGTCCGTCTGTGCGCCATTCCTTGGCTTGAGTGGGAGTTCTTATAGCAAGGCCTGTTTCCCAAAGACCATGCCGCACCATTGCGACAGATGTCTCGATCGTGCCAACCCACAAGCACCTCACAACCAGAAAGTCACCGCGCCCAGTGTTCCCACTCTCTCGCGCCGTGTGCAGCGAAACCTTGGAGGCCTCATCTCGCTGTACCTCGGTTCACGCACCCAGAGGTCTTCGGCAGGCTGGCTGTTCTTTCACCTTCGATCTGAAGCGATCGCCGCAGCATCCTTTTCATAGTACGGGCGACCGAACCCCGCTCCGACCTCACGGTCTGGCTGGAGTATGGAAGCGGCCGAAGGTACTCGCCATCTCGCGGATGCTGATCTGCTCTGGACCTTGCTGCTGCCGCGGGTGGCGCAGGGATCTGGATCTCGTCTACCTTCGCGCGGAAGGAGTTGTGCACGACAAAGCGCCCAGGCCCCTCGGTTCGACCCGGTGCTTCGATTCCTCTTCCCAGCGATGTCTGCCTGAGGAAATGGGCCGGCCACCATCAGGCCGCAGCGTTGCGAAATTGCCGGACTTCCGCGATACTTAGGTGTTGGGGCAGCAGGCGGGTCATCCTCACCCGTTACATCGGTCCTCGCAAATACGATTTGAAAGGTTTTCCAGTGTTAATGATCCGTCTGGCACGCGTTGGAGCGCGCAAGCAGCCACACTACCGCGTCGTTGTTATCGAAAAAGACCGCGCCCGCAACGGCCGTTCGGTGGAAGTGGTGGGTACCTACAATCCTCGAACAAACCCAGCAACGCTGGAGCTCAAGCGTGACCGGATTGACTACTGGACCGGCAACGGCGCGCAGATGTCCGAACGCGTCGGGAAATTGATCAAGCAGGCTCCTGCGGAGACTGTGGCCGTCGCCCCATAACTCATGGGTAACATTGGGTTACGTCGATCGCAACTTTAGATCCCGAGAACGGTATCTTTCGATTGGCCTTGATCTGGTTTCAGTCCGTTGCTTCCCTTCCGACTCACATACACTCTTCACCATGTGGTGCCCAAACTCCGGGTGCCACTGCAGATCCGTGCTGGTCATCCAGCACAGATCTGCGAACCCTGTCTCGCTCGTACCACTCACTGTCGGCAGATCTCGCATAAGACGAGACGAAAGGCACTGAGCAGAAGCGCGACACGGACTCCCAGGAGGTGTGTGTCATGGAACAAACCATTCAGCCGCTGGCGTCGCACGCTGCTACCGGGAACATGGTGAAGCTCGTCTCCGGGATCGCCCGGTCACTCGTAGATCTCCCTGAAGAGGTCTTTGTTGAGGCAGTTTCAAGTGCGGATGGAACCGTACTTCGGCTACAGGTCGCCCAGGGCGACGTTGGCAAGGTTATCGGTAAGCAAGGACGCACGGCCCGATCGCTTCGAACCATCATCAGCGCCGCAAGTATGAAGCTGAAACATCGGTTCTCGCTCGACATTGTCGAGGAACAAAGTTCCTCGACCGTGCCCTAGGCGAGTCAGCCTCCTCCTCACCGGTCCGCAAGCAGGTAGTCTCAGGTATGTCTTCTTGGACCCTTCTCGCCCGTATCCTGCGCCCCCAAGGGCGTAAAGGTGAAGTGCTGGCCGAGCTTTTCACCGACTTCCCAGCGGACCTCAAAGGCAGGGCCAATCTCTTTCTCGCTCCCGAGCACTTCGATGACGGTGACCCTAGCTCGCTCGCACTGGCGAAGATCGTTTCTTCTTGGATGCCCTCAGGGAAAAATGAGGGACGCATTGTGCTCATGTTCGCCGGCGCCACCACCATTGAGGACGCGGAACGGTTTAGCGGCCTCACGTTAGTGACACCCCTGGAAGATCGAACCGCATTGGCGGATGACTCCTTTTACATCAGCGATCTCCTCGGTTGCGCTCTGTACGATCGCGGCGAGAAGGTCGGCGTGGTCGAGGATCTCCAGTTCCCTACCACATCGGACGGGCGGCGCAAATTGACCGAAGCGGCGCCCCTCCTCCTTATTCGACTTCCGAGCGGGCCCGATTTGCTGGTTCCCTTTGTCAAAGAGTTTCTGATTTCAATCGATGTTGACA
>JBPBPI010000082.1:0-9482 GCA_050954885.1 Janthinobacterium lividum
ATATCGAAAAAGAAACCCAGGTAAGCTATCTCAATGATATGTCCTATGCCTTTGTTGAGTTATCTAAGTTTGGAAAAACATTAGAGGAATTGGTGACAGCGGAAGATTACTGGATTTACATGATGAAACATGCACCACAAATGAGAGAAGCCCCCCGAAATGCGCCTGATGAAGTGAAACAGGCCTATGCCCTTTTAGAAAGGCATAATTGGACCCGTGAAGAACGATTGGCTTATAAAAAAGCCAAGATTGGTCTCATGGATGATCTGGACATCATCCAAACAGCGCGCGAAGAAGGTATTGAAGAGGGTGAATATAAAAAACTGCCATTGGGATGATCAAAGCAAACTTTTCTATTGATTCTATTCACCAAATCACTAAGCTTCCCATGTCAATAATCGAAACGCTCAAAGAAAAGCATTTCAATGACTGACCAAGAAATCATGAAATTGACCAAGTTGACGCGAGAGCAAATTAAATCAGTAAATAGAGTTAATCAAAATGTCATTCAATTTGATATCCCCATTAAGCTTTCGGCAAAGGCAGTGGCGTCAAAATCTTTCAAATCGTCGATGCCTTCGCCCACACCAATGGCGTGAATGGGGAGTTTGAATTTATCTGTTAGTGACAATAAAACACCCCCTTTGGCGGTGCCGTCCAATTTGGTGATAACAAGGCCGTTAACATGAGCAACCTTTTGAAAAATTTCCACCTGATTGTGGGCATTTTGACCGATAGTGGCGTCCAACACCAGTAATGTCGCATGTGGTGCAAGAGGATCATTTTTTTGCAACACACGCCGCATTTTGCTCAGCTCAGCCATCAAATCTTCTTTGTTATGGAGGCGTCCCGCTGTATCGATCAATAAAATATCATCTTGGGCTTGAGAGGATGTTTCATAAGCACGGTAGGCAAGGCTTGCGGGATCTGCCCCGGGTTCCATCACTTCAACAGGCACACCATTACGCTCGCCCCATATCATTAATTGTTGAGAAGCCGCCGCCCGAAAGGTATCACCGGCCGCCATTCGAACTTGATATCCTTGAGATTTGTAAAGATGTGCGAGCTTGCCAATTGTCGTGGTTTTGCCGCTACCGTTAACACCCACCACCAACACAACATAAGGCTTATGGCCAGGATCAACCCTCAAGGGACGCGCATAGGGCGCTAAATCTTTGGCCATTTCTTGAGACAAAAATGTCCGAACTTCTTCTTCGGTTACCTCTTGATCAAATCGACTTTTGCGCAAATCACCAATCAATTTTTTGGCCATGTTAGGCCCTAAATCGGCTGAAATTAATAGATCCTCCAAATCCATCAAGGTGTCATCATCCAATTTCTTTTTGGTCAAGATGGCACTGAGGCCTTGGGTAATTTTTGAAGAGGATTTTTTAAGACCTTCTTTAAGCCGCGTCATCCAACTCTTTTTTGGGGGCATCTCTTCCATGGTATATTTTTCTCTTTTCTTAATTTCTAGGCATTGACTTTAAAATGTTTGAAAGGCAGCATAGCCAACTATGAAGAAGGATGTAAGAGATAAAAATTTTATGGATGTTGGACTCGCCTGTGTCATTGAACACAAACTTGAACATTATTTTAAAGCCCTAGGAGAGGATCTGCCCGCACCAAACTTGTATGGTCATATCATGAGAGAAGTCGAAAAGCCCTTGATTCAAAGTATTTTGAAATATACCAACGGTAATAAGGTTAAAGCGGCTTCTATGTTGGGGATCAATCGCAATACTTTGTATAAAAAAATGCAAGAACTCAAATTGGAATAAATTTATGTGATGAATTTATCGTCTCCTTTATTGTTTCAGCTCCTTAAAAAGACCAAAATATTTTCTAAATTATTTTATGACTGGAGCCGTCGTATTCGCTTGTCTCAAAAGTTGGTGGTTCTTCTTTTAATTGTCTCGGTGGGTGCCGGTGTCTTAACCTATAGTGCTTTTACCAAAAATGAATTGTTGGGCGACAACTCTCGACGCATTATTCATTTATTAAATTTTGATTTGGCTATTTTATTGCTGTTAGGGTTTTTAATTGCTCGCCGCGGCATCAAAATTTGGGCGCAACGACGCAGCGGTCGGGCAGGGTCAAAACTTCATTTAAGGCTGGCGCTCACCTTTGGCGCCTTGACCGTGGTGCCAACGTTATTTATTGCGGTCTCGTCGGCACTCTTGTTCAACGAGGGCATTCAAGGTTGGTTTAACGAACGGGTGCGCACTGCCATCAACGAATCCTCAGCGGTGGCAGAAGCTTATCTTGAGGAACATAAAAAATCTATTAAATCCAGTGTGTTCGCCATGGCCGTCAAATTTTCTGAAAATTTTACGCGCTATGCCCATAATCCTGATCTGTTTAGCGAAGAGCTTGATCGAGAATGCGCGATGATGTCTTTGAATGAAGGTTTGGTCTTCAGTATCAATCATCAAACCTATGCACGGACACGGCTGAGTTTTTCCTTGGAATTTGAATCTTTAAGCTATATCGATCTACAGCGGGCTAGCAACGACGTTTTAATCAAAACAAGTGAAAGCGGCGACCGTGTTCGCGCCTTTGTGCAAATTCCAGGCACCGATGCTTATATCATCGCCGGACGTTACCTCGATTCAAAAGTCCTTAAAAAAATTGCCAATACGCGTCAGGCTGTCAATGAATATAACGGGTTGCAATTACGTCAAAATAACCTAGAAATCAAATTGGCGTTGTCTTTTATGATTGTAGCCCTCATTTTACTCCTGGCCGCTGTATGGATAGGACTCTTGTTTGCTGAAAATATGGCTCGTCCCATCAGCGATTTAATTTCAGCAGCTGAAAGTGTGCGTCAGGGTAATTATGGGGTTCAGGTGTTGGCTAAATCTTCTCAAGATGAAATTTCAATTCTATCGCGCGCCTTCAATCGTATGACCTCTGAACTTCAAACCCAACAAAAAGAATTGGTAGCAGCAAATCAACAAATTGATCAACGTCGTCAATTTATTGAAGATGTCTTAGAAGGAGTGACAGCCGGTGTGGTTGAATTGTCTTTGGCAGGAGACATCCGTCTTTTAAACAGATCAGCCACCGACTTACTCTCTTTGGGAGATGACTTTCAAATGGGCACCAACATTGAAATTGTGGTGCCAGAAATGCTCGAATTTCTCAAGCGTGCCTATGAACATGATCAAAGATTTTATCAAGCTGAACTTTCCATCATCCGATCAGGATTTACAAAAGTTTTGCTGGTTCGCGTGGTGTTGGAATACACAATTGAAAAATCACTCTCAGGCTTTATTGTCACCTTTGATAACATCACAGCCTTGATTGCGGCCCAACGTAAAGCGGCTTGGTCCGATGTGGCTCGGCGTATTGCCCACGAAATTAAAAATCCCTTGACACCTATTCAACTATCGGCTGAACGCTTGCGACGTAAATATTTGGCTCATATTACAACAGATCCGGAAAATTTTGAGATGTGTATCGATACAATTGTCCGTCAGGTGGGACAAATGGAGCGATTGGTGTCTGAATTTTCCAGCTTTGCCCGGATGCCCAGTCCCCAAATGGCGCCGATTGATTTGATTGAATTGTGTCAACAAGCTCTTTATCTGCAAAAAGCGGCGCATCCTGATATTAAATTTGAGATCAAGACAAGCAATGATAAGTTGATGATTCAAGGTGATGCGCTGCAAATCAGTCAAACCCTGACCAATCTTTTGCAAAATGCGATCGATTCGATTGAAAGTTTCAAGCAAAAAAATAAGCAACTCCAGGGCAGGATTTTGATTTCTATCCAATGCGATACGCAAGGACTTATATTGATTTTGGAAGACAATGGAGAAGGTTTTCCTGAAAATCGCGCGCAACTTTTTGATCCCTATGTGACGCTGCGGGAGAAGGGAACCGGCCTTGGATTATCAATTGTTAAAAAAATTGTCGAAGATCATGGTGGGCAGCTTTTTATCGACAATCGCCCTGAGGGTGGTGCTTATATTAAAATCAGTTTTCCACGACATATTCTTGTAAAAGAAGATGTAATGGGATAGAGTTTTTATCTCTATTTACAAATATTATTATCTGAACTGACATATTATCTGAAAAGAAGATATGTTCATGAACCACGGAAAATAAATGTCACAAGAAGTACTTATTGTCGATGACGAGGCAGACATCTGTCAGTTGGTCTCGGATACCTTAAAAGATGAAGGATATCACACGCGCAGTGCCTATGACGGCCAAAGCGCCCTTGATGCCATTCAAATGCGGTGTCCAAATTTGGTCATCTTAGACATTTGGTTGGGAGACAGTCGACTTGACGGTATAAAACTTCTTGAATTGATTCGCAAAGATCATCCAAACTTGCCGATCATCATGATGAGTGGTCACGGCACCATTGAAACGGCAGTTCAAGCCATCAAAATGGGGGCTTATGATTTTATTGAAAAACCTTTTAAAATAGATCCTTTGTTGCTTGCTGTGGATCGCGCCCTTGAAGCCGATCGGCTTCGACGTGAAAATCTAGAACTTAAATCCAAAACAATTGATATTCGTGAACTTGAAGGCCGCTCAGCAGCTGCCAGTCAGCTGCGCACCTTAATTGATCGCGTGGCGCCTACCAACAGTCGCATTTTGATTTCAGGAAATCCAGGGACAGGCAAAGAAATTGTCGCCCGCCTGATCCATCAGAAGTCCAAACGCCGAACAGGTCCTTTTATCGCCTTAAATTGCGCAACCCTCGATCCTGAGAGATTTGAAAGTGTTCTTTTTGGAATAGAAGATCCTTTGGGCCATAAAATGGGTCTTTTTGAACAAGCCCATCGCGGCACAATTTTGTTTGATGACGTCATCGATATGCCCCTTGAAACCCAGGGTAAAATCGTTCGCTCTTTACAGGAGCAAACATTTACACGCGTGGGCGGCAAACGTAAAATTGAAGTTGACGTCCGTGTTTTAGCCTCAAGCAGCCGCGATGTCAAACAAGCGGTTGAGGAAAAAAGATTTCGAGAAGATCTTTATTATCGTTTGAATGTTGTCCCTTTAAAGGTTCCGTCTTTGAAAGATCGCCGAGAGGATATCCCTATACTCATTCGTGAGATCGTTCAACATGTGGCCACAGTCAATGGACTTATGGTGCGTGAATTTTCACCCGATGCCCTGTTGGCGTTACAAACTTACGAATGGCCGGGCAACATACGCCAGCTTAAAAATGTGATTGAATGGGTCTTGATTATGTCTTCAGAACACGAATCTGATGTCATTATGGCTCATCAACTGCCATCCGATATTTCAGGAGATGCCCCGGCCTTGCTGCTGAAAGATCAAGGATCTCAAATCATGACCTTGCCTTTGCGTGAAGCCCGCGAGAATTTTGAAAAAGATTATCTGCTAGCACAAGTCGCGCGCTTTGATGGCAATATTTCTCAAACAGCTCATTTTGTGGGCATGGAGCGTTCGGCACTCCACAGAAAATTAAAAAATTTACAAATCGAGCGAAACAGCTAGTTGAGCGAAACAGCTAGAGATATTTTAAGGGACCCTTATCATTATGCGTGTCATCATTTGTGGCGCTGGACAAGTTGGCTTTAACTTGGCGCGTTATTTGTCTCAGCACGACAATCATGTCACGGTGATTGACAAATCTATGGAACTTATTAATCAAATTAATGATCGCCTGGACGTGCGGGCCATTTGCGGCTTTGCCTCTTATCCCGATATTTTAGAAAAAGCCGAAGCTGGGAGTGCTGAAATGCTGATTGCAGTCACGCAATCTGACGAGGTTAATATTGTGGCCTGTGAAACTGCTGGCAGCCTCTTTCATGTGCCCAAAAAGGTGGCCCGCATTCGCGCCCAAGCGTACCTACACCCCAAGTGGGCGCATCTTTATTCACCGGAGAGGTTAAACATCGATTTGGTGATCTCACCCGAAGTTGAAGTGGCGCGCGCCATCAGCAGGTCTTTGACGGTGCCCGGGGCCTTTGACATGATTTCTTTGTCCGAAGGAAAGATCAAAATTGTGGGTGTCAGGTGTACATCCGATACACTGGTCAATAACACGCCCATCGATTTGATTGCCAATTTATCGCCCCATATCGATATTAATGTGGTTGGATTGATTCGGGGAGATCAATCTTTTTTGCCAATTGCTGATGATGTTTTACAAATTGGCGACGAGGTTTATTTTGCGGTGGCTGAGGAAAATATCATCGAAGCCATGCGCATGTTTGGCCATGAAGCCAATGAATCACGCCGCCTGTTGATCCTGGGCGGTGGCAATATTGGTCTATGTTTGGCCCAAGAAATTGAAAAGTATCATCCCAATGTTCGGGCTGAAATTATTGAAAAAGATGCTGGGCGGGCGGAATTTATTGCCGGTCAATTAAACAATACTATTGTACTTTGTGGTGATGCCCTAGATCGCGAAGTGCTCTATGAAGCCAGTGTCGATAGTGCAGAAACCGTGGTGGCTGTGACCGAAGATGAACGGGTCAACACTCTGGCGTCACTGCTGGCCAAAAGGTTAGGGGCCACACGTGCACTGACCTTGATCAACAATACCTTTCATGCGCCTCTTGTAACCTCTTTAGGCGTGGATGCCGTAATCAGTCCCAAAAAAGTAACCGTTTCCCGTATTTTACAAAATATCAGGCGGGGTCGTATTCGGTCTGTTCATTCTCTGGGCGAAAATTTTGGCGAAATCATCGAAGCAGAAGCACAAGAATCTTCAGGTCTTGTAGGGTCTCTCGTCAGTGATATCAATTGTCCTCGTGAAATCATTGTGGCCGCCATCATCCGTGACAATGTGGTTTTAATGCCACAGCCTTTAACATCCATCAGATCAAAAGACCGGGTTATTTTGATGGTGGACCCCTCTGCCATTGCTAAAATTGAAAAATTATTTTCCTCAAGACTCGATTATTATTAAATTTAAGTAGGCATCTCATTTAAAACTTTATATAAACACCTTTAATATTAAAAATAATAATTTTCTACAGAGAGATGATCATTTAAATGATGTTGAGATGTGTTTTAAGGTGGGTTTTTTTAACATTAACTTTATATTCTCAAGCCTTGGCGTCAAGTCATTTAATATGTGATGAATTTTTTGAAAAATCCAAGAATGGACGACCAAGAAAAGGCATCCAAGAGCAAAAAACCATAAGTTCTTTTTGGTCCTACCAAAGTGATCCAGATATCCAACAAAAAATCATTCGGTTTTGTTACGAACAAATCTATAGCCAAGAGATTTTATGGCACGAACTTGATTTATCAAAATGGGGCAATCTTTTAGAGCGTCTTCACCATGATCCTTATTTTGGTGCGGTCTTGGTTGAAAGTGGTTATCTATCTGATGACGATTTTAGAATGCAATATCCAAAAATATTGACCTTTATAGACAGCCAAGCAAAAGCCTTAGATCCTTTACATCTTTATTTTCAAGGACGCTTGCTTGAGTTAAATCTTGAAAAAACAGAAGATCTACAACAGTCTTTTAATTATACCAAAATGTTTGATTTTTACAATCAAGCGGCCCATCAATATCAGCCGGCTGCCTTAAATA
Organism: Janthinobacterium lividum; assembly: GCA_050954885.1. Taxonomy (GTDB): domain Bacteria; phylum Pseudomonadota; class Alphaproteobacteria; order Caedimonadales; family Caedimonadaceae; genus JBPBPI01. Next base: position 7,541 of record JBPBPI010000082.1, read on the forward strand.
GGCTTGCTTATTTACATTTTGAAGGAAAGGGAACGCCACAAAACTATCATCAAGCTTATCAATGTCTTGAAAAAGCATTGAAACAGAATAATTATGTCTCATCTTATGTAAATTTAGGGGATGTTTATGCTTTTGGTCTTTACGGCACCGATATAAATTTAGATAAAGCCATAAAATATTATGATTATGCTCTCTCCTTTAATTATCCGCGGGCTTGGATAAGTTTGGCCTCTATTTTTTATAAAGAAAACAATTTGGAGTATTTAACATGTCTTCATCATGCCGCCGCTGAAGAACATCCCACGGCGTTCAATTTTTTGGGAATTTACTATCAAAGCATTTATGATATCTCAACAGCACTTTATTGTTTTAAGCGCGCGGCCCTTCAAGGTCATGCTGAAGCCCTTTACAGCCTTGGTATGATATATGCTGAAACTCAAGCCGATGAACTCAACGAAAATAATAAAAAATCCTTAAAATGTTTTGAAAAAGCGGCGCAAAAAGGTCATAAGATAGCTCAATATCTTTGGGGCCGGCATCTTTTTGATAAAGCAAAGACGCAAGTGGAATACCAAGGGGCGTTAAATTATGTTCAATCTGCCGCGCAATATTATGCCCCTGCTCAATTGTTTATGGGTGTCTTATATCAAAAGGGTAAACATGTTGATAAAAATTATAATGAAGCCTGTCGTTATTTCAGCTTAGCCGCCTATCAAGGATGTGCAGAAAGCGATTGCTGGTTAGGACGAGCCTATTCAAAAGGTCTTGGTGTTGATAAAAATGATCAAAAATCGAAGGAACATTTTTTAAAATCGACCGGTCAAAATTTTCCGCAAGCGTATTATTATTGGGGGCAATTACATGAACAAGGCTTGGATGTCCCTCAAAACTTTCCTAAAGCTTTGGGATGCTATCAATACGCGGCGGAAAAAGGATCATTAAAAGCACAATTTAAATTGGGTCAATACTACGACAGTATCCAACAACCAAGACTTGCTTTAAACTATTATACGCGTTCTGCGCGGCAAGGTTATATACATTCACAATTGCACCTTGCAAAATTAGATCAATCTCGTGACGATACACTCACAGATCCTAAATATTTAAAATGGTATCTTAAAATTGCGGTATCTAAGCAAAAATATAAAGACGCAGCCATGGCCGAGATTGGTAAAATACTGACCTTAGAAAGACCTGATTTATTAATTGTTGGTGAGAAAGTCATTTCTCTCCAACAATATATCCAAGAAATACTAAGGATACTTATCGTTAAAAGAGATGATTTTATAATCCATGGACTGCAAAATTATTCGCATAGTCAAAAGATTCAAATAGATGTTATGGTTAAAGCAACTTATGATAAAATGATTGACCTGTTATATTTATTAAAACAAAAATGTCTGCTTTTTGATCGCCCTGGCTTTATGATAACATCATTTCATCTTCAAAAAAATCTTTTAGATCAATCTTCATTTGCCAATGCATATATAATCAACGACTTAAATTATCTGACAGTTGGCACCAAAAATGTCACTGAAGCAGATAAATTTATGCAATTCAAAAAAAATTTAGAACTGCACCTTATTATTTTTAAAAAGATTGAAGATCTAATAGTCTTAGAACTTGGTCAAAGCTTTAAATACGACAATATTATTGAAAATATTCTCACAAGACTCCTTGATATGATTGTCAAAGATGCCCCTTATCGCAATCAATTATTTTTAAATAAATATCCACCTTTGAAAAAAATGTACGAACATTATTCTTTTGTTAATAAAGTTTTTGACTGACTTTTTTGATTTTTGTAATGGGGAATATTTTGCCCACCCTCTTAAAATTTTAGGTAACCCGAGTTATGTTTAAGAGGCGTGTAAAAAAGTTTAAAGTATTGAAAACATTGGAGTATCATTTTGGGTATTAAATCTCAAAAAGGATACCCCAA
>JBPBPI010000083.1:0-14194 GCA_050954885.1 Janthinobacterium lividum
GTATCCTTTTTGAGATTTAATACCCAAAATGATACTCCAATGTTTTCAATACTTTAAACTTTTTTACACGCCTCTTAAACATAACTCGGGTTAAATTAGGTACTTTGGCGCGAATAGACTCAATTAATGTGCGGGCGCGACGTTGAATATTTTGACGTTGGTCTTGGGTTAAGATAATGCGTTGACACAACGTTGGCACCAACTGCTCTTCTGACATACGGTATGACGTGGCTAGATTTTTCGTCAACAGTATTGGTAATTTTGGATGTAATGGCATCATGAAAACTTCTTGCTTAAATATTTTTGTTAAGTTGTTTTGTTCTCATCCACGACATGATAAGAGCACCACTTAAAATAACCGCAATAAAGCCCAGTGAGAAAACATTACTGATATTCACATAATGTCCAATTAACATCTTTATCCCAACAAAACCTAAAATGATCGACAGCGCGGGTTTAAGATAATAAAAGCGCGGCAACAAATCGGCGAGAAGAAAATACAAAGACCGAAGACCTAAAATTGCAAAAATGTTTGACGTAAAAACCATAAAAGGATCAAGGGTGATGGCAAACACCGCAGGGATTGAATCCAACGCAAACACAAGATCGGAAAATTCAATACTGACCAATACCAAGAATAAAGGTGTGACAAACCATCTTTTTTGCTGCCGCCTGAAAAAATGTCCTTGTGGGTTGTCAGGAAGCATCGGGATTTTTTTCTTCAAAAAATCTAACATTTTAAGGCCTGAAGGCTCGGTCTGGTTGTCTTGATGACGGAACAAAACCACACTTGAATATACCAAAAATAGACCCGCAATATAGAGTATCCAGTCAAATTTTTGAACCAAGTGAAGGCCTGCGGTGATGAGAAGGAACCTTAAAACAATGGCACTGATAATGCCCCAATGCAAAACGCGATGTTGTAATTTAGGAGAGACCGCGAAAAAGTTGAAAATCATCACGAAAACAAAGAGATTGTCTAAGCTTAAAGATTTTTCAAGTAAATAAGCTGTTAAAAAGATCACAGCAGCATCATGACCTTGCCAGAAATAAATAAAGCTATCAAATAAAAGAGCAGCTGAGATCCAGACCAGGCTCCAAATTGCTGCTTCTTTCAAACTTGGCTGATGTTCACGCTTACGAAAAATTCCCAAATCTAAAATCAGTAGAACGGCAACACCAACAAGAAATAGGACCCAAGCCTCTGTATGAATCGTCAAGATTTATTCCATCTTTTTTATTTTAGTCTAGCATCACTTTTATAGTTTGAAGATAAGATTTTTATGAATTAATAAAAAATTAATTTATTGTCGATTATTTTATATCATGGGTCATGAGCGAAGGATCATCGCCTGATAAGATGACCTGCTCATCGTCATGTTTTAAGGTGTGATGCTTCAGCCAGGAACTCCACCCAAGATAGGTATGCTGCCCCAATCGGGTAGCATCTACGCCTGTGGCTTTGATAATAAATTGAATATCAAATTTTTATTAAACTTATTGTGGGTCACTTTTTAATGTTCCTAAAATAGAGGCATTAATTTTATTTTTAAAGAAAAAATTTGCCTCTTTTCAAAAGACCAAACCAATTTTTTTGTAGGCTCAACAATACCATAACTAGGCGAGATACGTGCAGATTCAATTGATACAGATCCATTAGAACTTAAATTTGATATGAGTGAAAAAAGTTTCTTGCCATTTTTGAGAGAAAATTCATTTTCAGAAATTTGCGAAATTATAACATCAGGATGGAAATGAAAAGGAATAGTCAATGCATAAGAATTTTTAGAATTGAACTGATCTTCAATTTCAAGAGAAAAATCTTTTTTATCTAATAAAATTTTTCTCTTTAATTCAATGCTTGGATCAATCTTTAGATAACCTGTATGACTTCCTTCAAATAAATCGTATTCTTCGCAACAATTCCAATTATAAACAATTGGTTGAGCATCTTCATGTAGATTCCAAAGATAATCTTCTCGAATAAATCGATTGATTTCAATCCCTTCAATTTGAGGCGTATTGTGATAAGAAGTCGATCGAAAATTATTACGTTCTTTATAATTTGCTGTATACAAATAGGCTCCACAATCAACAATTAAAGGAACACCACATAATGTTGCTTCAAAAGATAAAATATCATTGTGGCCATGCCCACCTCTTCCTTTGAGACCCAAAGGACCACAATCAATAAATACATGAGAATCTTGATGGCGCATGATATAAAAGCCACCTTCTCGAAAAGCAGTTGATATAGGAAGTTGTTGAGCATAAAGACGTGTCTTTAATTTATTCGCTTCTTTATCACCATATATCCAAAAAATTTCTTCATTAGATCCATAAAAATAATTTAGTAAATTTTGGTCCTTTAGATAAATACCAACTAAACCTAATAAGTATCGATGATCATTAATTTCTTGAGAACCAAAAGGAAGTGTTCTTGCATCATCTGCATCCCCCCATAAAGGTACACTTCCATCTTGTCGCGTATAACAGGCTGTAAAAATTGCCATGTTTTTTAGGCGATTTTTATAAAAATCAGAGACATCAAACCCACATTGATGACGATATAAAGCTGGAAAAAAAAAGAGTTCTTGAACAAGACGATGATAAGGAACAGAGGCTTCATAATCAACGCCATCTTCAAAAACTTGAAGGGTTATTTCTTCTTCAAGAATTTTCCATCCTAAATTTTGCCATCTTTGGGAGATACGACTTGATCTAAAAAAAAGACCTGCAAAAACAAGCCCTGTTGCATCAGCAGTATAATGATTTCCATTGATATCAGATTTTTCTAAATGTCGTTCTGTAAAAAAAGCATGAAGATACAAATTCTTGATAAAAATTTCTCTGAAATTATCGTCTTTCCAAGCATTACTTTCAGAAAAAATATGAAAAAACCAGGTCCATGTTACAATTCGAAGGGCGACTTCCATCGTACATGTCCAATTAACAGATTTTGCAAAAGGATTATCTGAAATCCAGTCAGTTAAAAGAGATTTAACTTTTTCAGCATATTTCTCATCTTGTGTTAACAAATAGGCTTGACCAAGGGGAATCATCCATTGCATTCGGCTTAATTCCCAGGGAAATTTAACGTCACTTGGTTTATCTAGATTTGAATAAGATATTGAGCGAAAATATTTATTTTCCCATGAAATATCTGTCTTATAATCTTTATTCCATTTAATTTTTGATCCAAGATAAACGGGTCCTGATCCTAATAAATTAACTTCATGATTTAAGGCTTTTTCAGCAGCTTTAAAAATCCAATTTGGTGATTTTTGTGTAATTTCTTCATAATTTTCTAAAAAAATTGGATTAAGTGTTGCAGGATAAGGAATTTTAGATAACTTGGTCCATAATATATCTAAATTTGATGCCTGCAATTTGGAAAGTAAAGATGATTTTGTTAAAATTGAAGGATAATATGGCTCCCAAAGTCGATCAAACTCTGATCTTATCTCATAACCAATTCGCTCAAGAATAATGGGAAGAGGCTTTCTAAAGCCTCGTTTAATTTTTTGAATAATCTCAAACATGATCTACTTTTTTATCAATCCAATAATCATACCAACATGTTAAATTATATAAGGTCCAAATATAAAGGCTTGAATCTCGCTGTCCATTTTGATGTTGGTCGAAAAGTTTACGAATATAAGTTTGGTTGAAAAATCCTCTTTTAAGAAGAGATGAAGAGAAGACAGATGAGCGCACTTCTTGACCAAAATTACCTTTAAGCCATTGACTCATTGGGGCACCAAAGCCCATTTTTTTACGGTAAATAATATTATCAGGAATAAGACCCTCAACAGCTTTTTTCAAAATGTATTTAGCTTCGCCACCTTTAGTTTTAAATTTCATTGGAATTTGAGAAGAAAATTCAACCAAATTGTGATCTAAAAAAGGGACACGTGCCTCTAAAGAATTAGACATTGTAATCTTGTCAACGCGCATTAGTAATAATTCAGGCAAACGAAGTTTAAACTCATTATAAATCATTTGAGTCAAAACATCGACTTGAGATGCTTTACCATTTAAAGCATCTTTAAATGATTTGATAATATTATAACTCTCTGGTTCCAAATATGATTTTGGCATAATGCCAGAATTTTCAATAATAGAATCTTGAAGGGAAGGATGGATTGTCTCTCGGTTAATGAGCTGATGCTTCATTGTATCCCAAAAAACAGTTGCCCCACTCCAAAAGTGATCGCGATCTCGAGAAGCTCGATCAACAATATCTGCATAAATTTCTAAAGAAGGTTTATATTTTGCAAGCTTTTTAAAAGTTTGAGCACCCAAATTTTGGAGAAATTGAGGAAGTTTTCGATAAGGAGACCAATATTTTTTGTAAAGATCTAAATATCCCATATAACTTGCGTAACCACAAAACTGCTCGTCTGATCCTTCACCAACTTGAACAACGGTTACGCCTGATTCTTTGGCAAGTTTTGATACAAAGTATAAGGGAATACAAACCCAATCAGCAAGCGGTTCATCTTGATGATGAATAAGAGAACCAAGATAACCTTTCATATCTTTTTCATCAATAAGAATTTCATGATGATTTGTCTTAAATTTATGAGCAACTTGATTGGCGTATTCTAATTCATTTAAATGATGATAATCTTTAAATCCAACAGTAAAAGTATCAACAGGACGATTCATCAATTGACTCATAAGAGCCACATTAGTTGAAGAATCTATACCCCCTGAGAGAAAAACACCAAAAGGAACATCACTCATCATCCGTTTTTCGACAGATTTTTTAAGAAGCTGTTGAATATTTTCAATATAATACTGTTCAGCCTCTTGCTCACTTGCAAACTTATTTTCAATTTCTTGTGACGCAATAGCATCCCAATATTGTTTAAAGCTTAAATTTCCATGACTATCAATTGTTAGATAATGTCCTGCTGGAATTTTATAAATACCTTGAAACATTGTAAAAGGTGCAGGTGTGGTTAAAAATGATAAATAATGATACATTGCAACAGAATCAATTTCTGGTGTTATCATTGGATGTTTTAAAATAGCTTTGATTTCAGATGCAAATAACAAAATGCCGTTTTGAATTGAAAAATAAAGAGGTTTAACACCAATACGATCACGTACTAGATGCATTTTTTTACTTTTATCATCCCAAATCGCAAAAGCGTAATCACCTTCAATAGTGTTGATAAGCTTCTCAATGCCCCATTCCTCATAACCATGAACAAGAATTTCTGTATCACTATGATGAGTTCTAAAAATATGTCCTTTTTCAATGAGTTCTTGACGTAGTCTCGTATGATTATAAATTTCACCATTATAAGTTACCCAAACAGTGTCATCTTCATTAGGCATAGGTTGTGTGGCCGTTGTACTTAAATCAATAATGGAAAGTCTACGATGTCCAAGACCTACTTTTCCTTCCCCAGATATCCAGATATCACCCCCATCAGGTCCGCGGTGATGCATCGTTTGATTCATTCTTAAGAGAACATCACGATCAACAGATTGTGTTGAAGAAAAATTATAAATACCTGAAATTCCACACATTAAGACGGCTTTCTAATTTTGAAAAAGTTGTTGTTCTACATCAAAACTGATGTGCGTTGCATCGCGTTGTTCAATCCAAGAAATTGGCCATTCAGCATTTTCTTTAAGGCATTGAGCAAGAGCCAAAATTTCTTCTTTATGACCTTTTTGTGTTGAAGAAGAGGACCAGCCTTCTTTTTTAGAGCCTGTAACCTTCAAACTTTTATAGTCATCCATTTCATAGATCACATTATCTGCAAAAACCTGCATCCGTTCTTTAGGATGTTCTTGATTCCCAAGCGCTGTATAGGTCAAACTACAAACAGATCCATTTTCATATTTTATAGTTGCTATAAAATTATCATTCTTAAAATAATGTTTTGATTTTGGAGATATTGCGGCCGCATGAATAAATAGGGGCCGACTTCCAGTTAAAAAGTTAAACAAATCATAAATATGACAAGCTTCCCCAATATTACGTCCCCCACCTTCTGCACCATGAACCCAATGATCGGCCGGAATATAGCCTGCATTCATTTGATAATTGATCATAAGAGGTGTCGTAGATTGACTTAAATGTTTTTTAAGAAGTTGAAGAGACGGTGAAAAACGACGATTAAATCCAACCATAAGTACAGGCGGATTTTTTGTCTTTTCAAAAAAATCATCAAATTGAGATAATTCTTGCTCGTTTAAAGCAAGAGGTTTTTCAAGTAAAACATTTTTTCCAGCTTTAAGAGCTTGTAGCGCCATTGATGCGTGTAAGTCATGTCGTGTTGAAATGATAATAAGATTAATATCTGAATCATTTAAAAGATCTTGATAGTTCGTACTTGAAGAAAGGGCTTCGTATTGCATCGCAACAGCGCGGGCATTTGAACCTGTTCGACTCATGATACTGCAAATTTGAAAAATGTCGCGCATTTTTGAGACATTGGGAAGATGAACACCTTGCGCAAAACCACCAACACCTGCAAATCCAATTCCTAAAATACCTTTGTCTATTTTTTGAACAGATAAATTTTGAATTTTATCTTTATCAAAAGAATAGAGCTGTTCAGAATATTTCAAAAAAACAGCAAGAGGTGCAGTTGATGCATCTTTTAAAGAATTATAAGCTGCATTGGCATCATCAATTGAAAAAGGATCTCCATAAAAACCATCGAGAGAAACTCTTTTGTCTTCCAAAAGTTTTAAATAAGCTTGCATATTACGATTTTCTGTCCAACGAACATAAGGAAGAGGGTAATCTATTCCCTCTTCTTCATAAACAGAGTCATAACGTCCAGGCCCATAAGAACAAGAGATAAAAAAATCTAATTCTTTTTTGTAAAAATCTTCTCTTTTTAAGTCAAGTCCAACATCACCTACAAGAACAACACGGCCTTTTTTGCGACAAGCATTCATCGCTTGATGAATAATATCATTATTTTTTGAAGCGGCTGTAATTAAAACACCATCGGCTCCAAATCCATCAGTATATTGTAAAATACGTTTTACATAATCTTCTTCTTGAGGATTGATACCAATATCCATGCCTTTATTTAAAGCATGTTCAATACGCTCTTGATTGATATCGATACCAATGACAAAGCAACCATTTGCTTTAAGAATCTGAGCTGTAATTTGTCCTAAAATTCCAAGACCAACGACGATGATTGCCTCTCCTAAAACAGGTGATAATCTTCTAACACCTTGCATTGCAATGGCACCAAGGGTAACTGTGGAGGCACTCATTATATCAAGTGCTTGAGGAATTTTGACAGCAAGATTTACGGGAACATCAATAATTTCTGCATGATTGGCAATGCCAGCTCCTGCACAAGCAACTAAATCACCTTTGCTAAAATAATGAACATCTTTGCCAACTTCGACGACGACACCTGCTGCTGAATATCCTGTGGCTGAACCAGCATTAAGTTGACCTCGAACGCGTTTAAGTGTTTTTTCAATACCTTGTTCTTTAATAAGATTCCAAACTTTTGCAACATTTTGAGGTTGTTGAAGTGCCCTTTTATAAAGAGGAAGAGAAGACATTTTAACACTGGCGATTTCAGTGCCTACTGAAATACAAGAATACAAAACCTGAACTAAAATATTTTTATTTCCTGATGTTGGAGCCGCAACATTGGCAACTTCAATCATGCCTGATTTAATAAGTACTTGTTTCATTTAATCCAAATTCCTTGAAAATCTAATATTTGTTTATCTTTAAAAATCTCTAATTCTATTTTTTTAAAACTTTCATGGCCAACCAACATAACCAAAATATCAGAAGATTCTATCGCTTGGTGGGCTGTGGTAAGTTTGATGTGATCATATTTTTGTAAAGATTTTGGCAGATCCATAATATGAGGTTCGACAACAAAAATTTCATGAATATTATTGTTTTCAGCAAGATCTTTTAATATTTCAATAGAAGGACTTTCTCTTAAGTCATCAATATTTGGCTTAAACGCCAATCCAAATAAGGACACTGTTTTCTTTTGAGTTTGATTTATCAAATCTAAAATTTTTGAAACGACATATTTAGGCTTAAAATCGTTAATTTCTCTTGCCATTTTAATTAATTTTGCTTCCTCGGGACAGGCAGAGACAATGAACCAAGGATCAACTGCAATACAATGACCGCCAACACCAGGCCCTGGATTCAAAATATTGACACGTGGATGGTGATTGGCAAGCTTAATAAGTTCCCAGACGTTAATATTAAGTTTGTCACAAATAATACTTAATTCATTTGCGAAAGCAATACTGACATCACGAAAAGAATTTTCTGTAAGTTTGGTCATCTCAGCAGTTTTAGCATCTGTTGGAATACAATCACCTTCGACAAATTGTTTATAAAATTCAATTGCTTTTCTTGTTGATTCTGAACAAATACCTCCAACAACTCGATCATTCGAGATAAGCTCTTTCAAAGCAAATCCCGGTATAATTCTTTCAGGACAGTAAGCTACAAAAACGTTACCTTCAATTTCTGTAGAACCAAAATTAAGATCAGGTCGTTTCTTTTTTAAAATATTTACCATTTCTTGAGTCGTTCCAACAGGAGAGGTAGACTCTAAAATAACAAGATCATTTTGTTTTAAAAGATGAGATATAGATTCAGCAGCTTGAAAAACGTAGCTTAAGTCAGGTTTATAGTCATCTTTAAATGGCGTTGGAACAGCAATGATGTAAACGTCTGCTTCTTGAGGGATTACAAAAGCTTTAAGGTTTCCTTCTTTAACACTTTTTTGAATTAATTCTTCTATACCAGGTTCAACAATATGACTTTGAGCATTATTAAGTGCTTCAACGATAAAGGGATTAATATCACAACCAAAAACATTGATGCCTTTTGAAGACACAAGTGCAGCTGTAGGCAGGCCAATATATCCTAAGCCAATAAATGAAACTGTTTGTGACATAATTTGAGGATCTCCAAAAAAATTAAGCTTGTTGTAATATACGGATGATTCTTTGAGATGCAAGACCATCTCCGTAAGGATTAGATATTTGTGACATTGATTTGTAATGATTTATGTCATCTAATATTCGATTTGTTATATCTACAATAGATTTTTGATTTGAACCAGATAAAATAACAGTGCCACTTTCAACAGCTTCAGGACGTTCTGTTGTATCTCTAAAAACAACGACAGGTTTTCCAAGAGATGGTGCTTCTTCTTGAATTCCACCTGAATCTGTTAAAATGATATAAGATCGGTTCATAAGATAGACAAAAGGAAGATAATCTTGAGGCTCGATAAGAAAGATATTTTGACTATTCTTAAGTATTCTTTGGACAGGTTCTTGAACATTTGGATTAAGATGCACTGGATAGAGAATTTCAATATCTTTTCGTAAAGCAAGCTCATTTAAGGCTTTACAAAGCGATTCAAAACCTTCTCCAAAGTTTTCACGTCGGTGACCTGTTACCAATATTAATTTTTTATCTTTATTTAAAAATGAAAATTTTTGATCTAGAGATTTATTTAAAAAATTATCATTATCTATTTGATGTTTTACCTCAAGTAAAGCATCAATAACTGTGTTTCCAACAACATGAATTTTGTCTTGAGATATACGCTCTGCCTCAAGATTCATTTTTGAGATTTCTGTGGGAGCAAAGTGAAGATCTGATAGTTTTCCAGCAAAAACACGGTTCATCTCTTCTGGCCAAGGAGAATAAATGTTGTGCGTTCTTAATCCGGCTTCAATGTGAGCCACTGGAATTTTAAGATAAAAAGCTGCGAGGCTGGCTGCAAAAGTTGTGGTTGTATCTCCATGAACAATAACGTAATGAGGTTTAATTTGAGATAAAGTATCAGTGACTCTTTCAAGAACTCGACTTGTTAAAGAAGATAAGGTTTGATTTTCATGCATAATATCTAGGTCAAAATCAGGTTGAATTTTAAAAAGATCAAGAACTTGATCAAGCATTTGACGATGTTGCGCAGTTACCAGAACAATAGTTTCAAAAGACGTACATTTTTTTGCTACATTAATCAAAGGCGCCATTTTAATTGCTTCTGGACGGGTTCCAAAAACAAAAACTATTTTCTTCATTTATATCAAACTCTTTTTCAAAACGATATTTTTAATGATTCTTTAAACTATTTATTTACAGTAATCTTTACATAAAATAAAATAAAAAATATTCCACCCATAGTCTGAGTTTTTAAATAGACAAAATCATACTCTCTGAATGCTAAAATAAATATCGAAAATATTCCTATTGAAGAATAAAAAAGAATATTTTCTTTTACAATTAATTTAAAATTAAACAATATTTTTATAAAAACAAAACTAAAAAGACATATCAATCCTAAGAGAGATAGCATTCCCCCATTATTTAGAAAGTCTATAAACAAATTGTGCGATCCTACATCAATTTTGTTAAAAAACAGTATCCCATAACTTTGAAAGCCCAGACCAAAGATAATATTTTTCAAATGTTGAGCAAAATAATAAGAACTCCAAGATTCAATAATTTTAAACCTTATTGTCAAAGTAGCAGTATTATACATTTCTTTTTTTGTTACATCATCCAGTAAGAAAATAGATAATAGACATAAAAATAAAAATAAAAATAAATAGAGAAGCTTTTTAATAGAAAAAAAATCTTTTTTAAGAAAAAAAATTATAGTAGTTGTAAAAAATAAAAACGTTGCAAGTCTAGAGAACATAGCAATTAATAATGAAATGATAAATAAACAAAGCCAATTATTATTTTCTTCTTTTTTAATAAATGTAAGTAAAAATGCTAAAAATAGTAAATTTGATGCTTTGTTAACATTACCAAGAGAATTCATTAAAAAATTATACTGGAAATTATACCTAGATATAATGATAGAATCTTTATAATCAATAATAAAATTTATATAAAATAAAATATATAAAAAAGAAAATAATACATAAGAATAAAATAAAATTTTAATTACAATATCTCCATATCTTGCAAAACAAAATAGTAATACAATCATAGAGATCGGAAAAAATAATAAATTTGCCCAAAAATAATCTTTATTACCTCCTATAAAGTAATAAGTTGAAGAATAACCGCAAAAAATTATAAAAAAACATGAAATTATAAATAAAATACTAAACTTATTAGCATAGAAAATTTTTTTATAATCTTGTTTATAATAAAAAAATGATAAAATAGAAAGAAATATTAGTATAGAAAGCGGATGTAGTATATATTGTATATTATGAAAATTAATATTTTTTCCAAAAACATATAAAAAAGTACATATTTGAGTTTCAAAAGGAAGACAAAAAATAAAAAAATAAATTAAATAATCTAGCCATTTAATTTGTAATAAATTAGTAATCATAAGCTCAACTTTTTGTGTTTCAGAATGGATTTATAATCGCATTTATATATTTTTTCATTCTTTTTCTATAATAATTTAAATGATATAACTTATTTTAATTAAATCGATCATATACAAGATCACTTAATATTTTTGAGAGCTTTCATAATTATTTGAATGTATATGTCCCAAGTATATAAACGTATTGCCTTGTGATGTGAATTGTAACCTAGTTTTTTTGCCTCTTCATAATGATTTATAATCCACATAAGACCTTTTACAATATCTGTTTCTGAATTTGGTTCACATAAAATAGAAGTTTCGTCTTTAATAATTGTGGCTGCTGTTAATTTATCTACTAAAATACCTGGCTTAAGTACATCTCCTATTTGCTCTAAATTTGAAGCTAAAATTGGTTTTCCCATACTCATATATTCAAAAAGTTTTGTAGGAGAGCCAAAAAAACGACTGCCATCTGGATTAAGACAATGAGGTGAGAGAAAAATATCTGATAAAGACAAATAGAGGGGGGCTTTGTTTTGAGGAATAAGTCCTGTAAGAAGGACAAAACCAGCTTCAATAGGATCTTTTAAGGTAATTTTAAGGCTATTCATACAAACTCCGTCTCCAATTAAAAGGAAACGAAGATGATGTTTTTTCATCCATTCTAGATGATTTTGATATAAATATTGAATAGCATTAGCAAGGATTTCAATCCCATGCCACTTTCCAAAAGTTCCAATAAAAGTAGCAACTGTATCTTTTTTAATTAAGCCAATTTCTTGACGTAATTTTTCTTTTTCGTCATCTTTAAAGTTTTCGAAATTAAAAATATCAGGATCAACACAATTAGGATAAAAAATAATTTTTTCTTCATCAACCCCTTTTTCTAAAAGTTCTTGCTTCAACACCTCAGAAACAACGACAATTAAATGGGCATGTTTTAGACAAATTTCTTCCGCTCGTTCAGCCAATTTTGCAAATTGAAGAGGCTTCCCCCAATTTTTTGATACCCACAATTCTGATCCATTATATTCTAAAATTAAAGGAATTCTAAATAATCGACTTAAAAGGACACCTGTATAATTTCCCAAGGATAATCGTTGATAAATTAAATCATAAGATTGTTTTTTTTTGGATAATTCTTTAAAAAATTGTCTATTGAGTGTATAAATATTGGCTTCGTAAAGGACACCAAATCCATGTTTTAAATCTACTTTTATGATATCAACATCTTTGTTTATCATAACAGGCATATCAAAAGTTCCATAAGAAACCGCGCATTTTTTTCGCATAAATGCATTTACAACACCTGCTATATGGCCTATGGAACCTCCTGCTTGAACACCAAGCCAATAATTTGTCTTAAGATAAAGAATATTTTTGATAGATAAATCACATGGTACTTTTAAAATTTGTCGTCGCCAAATAAAAAATGATTCTACCGTACAGAAAATTACGTTCCACATACTTATTAGAGTAGGTCGAATAAAGCTTATTAAATTAAGTAAAATACGACTTCTTGATACAAGCTCAAATGATCCATCTCCATAACAAAGAAAAATTTCTTTAGATCTTGTTAAAAAAGCACTTAGAAGTAAAATGCTTTGAACAGTTGTCATTGTTCTATCTTCTAAACACAAAAAGAGTTTTTGAGGTTTTAAAGAAAAAAGAAATTTAATTAGATTCTTGTAAGAGGATGCAACATTAGCTAGAGAAATAAAATTTTCTGGTTTATTTAAATCAAAGGATAATTGTTCTATAAAACGAGAAGTTAAAGGATAAAGTGATAAAAAGATCATAAATTTTTTCTTTTAAAATTTTAGACGGCGTTAACTTTTTTAAAGTTAGGTTATATCTTTAAAAATAAAGATGTAATTAAAATAGAATATTACCTAAAAAAAGTAAAATGGAAACAATTTTTTAAATTATTAAAATATGAGACATCTAACGTTAGATAGGCAAAGATATCGAAAGTATAGTTTTGAAGAAAAATTATGTCAGACGTGTCAAAGGTATGTTGTAAGTCTTGTGGGTGTGAAGATGTGATCAAGAACGGAATCGTGAGAGGCCATCAACGATACCTGTGCCGGTCGTGTCGATACAATTATTACTCAAACGCCTAAACTTGGTGTTCCCGCGGCCCTCAAGTCTTTGGCTCTTGTGCTTTATGGCTTGTGTGGCGTGTCGATGAACAAAGATCGGGATAAATCTTTGGTGTGTCTAATGTGGCGGTGCTGAAATGGGTGAGGAAAGAGGGAGAAAAAATCAAAGATCTTTCGCCTCATGCAGAATGCAGCATCGTAATGATAGATGAGTTGTGAGATTTTATAAATGGTAAGAAAAAAAGTTTGAATCTAGCGAGCCGGCGTATCACGTCGCCCTCTCGGATAGCAACTGGGTCGTCATGGTGACGCCTGCTGCAAACGTCTGATCAAGCGAGTAGATGATGAAACATGTGTCTTTTTAACGGATGAATGGCCAGGCTTTTTTCGTCTATTGCCTTAAGCACGATATTTTTATGGCAAAGATCTGATGTACCCCATTGAACAGACCAACAGTGACATTCGACATCAATTAGCTCGATTTTTACACGAAGGACCAAGGCTTCTTCCAGATCTCTTGTCATGGTTGATTTAAACTTAAAACTCGCTCATCATCTACAAAACAATCACACCCTGGCACAATACATGAAACCATTGTTATCCATCTTTTGTTAGATTTCTCAAATTATATCTACCTTAGAGTTGAAGTCATTATCATATAATGTAACCCGAGTTGCGTTTAAGGATAATTAAAAAAGATCATTAGTATTGAGGTAAACTCTTGAGACTTAAACATCAGGAGTTCCCTCAATGGATATAGAT
>JBPBPI010000084.1:0-8588 GCA_050954885.1 Janthinobacterium lividum
CGTTCAAGTGTCGTTAAAAATGATGAAGAAACTTTTGCCATAAAATATTGAAACAGAAAATGGTATCATTTTCAATTACTTATTCAGACTCAGTATATGAGGGTGTCTTCAAATTTAGATTTGAGCTATTTTAGCTGTCCTCTTCAGCATCGTGCGGCACATTGTCAGCTTCATCATCGTTTCTTGTGTTGAACATAAAAATTCATAATCTTTACTCAATCTTCTGTATCTCCCCATCCAGGCAAAGGTTCGCTCGACCACCCATCGTCTGGTCAGAACTTTAAATCCACCACTTAAGTCTACCCCTCTTTCTTTCAACCAACCGGTCACATTTTTGACGTCTTGAGGTACCCAAAAACCTCGCTGTGGTCGTTTGATCACTTCAAAATCAATCCCTGTCTGTTTAATCCTTTCTCTTAAAGCTTGACCTTGATAGCCCATATCTGCCCACATTTTTTTAACACAAGGATATTTATCTTTAAGTATTGGCCACCATGTCTTCCAAGGCTGTACGGTCATTGATATGGGCACTTGTCACAAAGACCATCAGAAGAAATCCTTGACTATCAACGATAATATGACGTTTTCTGCCGTTCACTTTTTTCACGCCATCATATCCTTTGACCCCCCTTTTTCTGTTGTCTTAATGCTTTGCGAATCAATAATCCCAGCACTTGGTTCCTTGAGACGACCAAGTCGTTCTCTGAGATCATCTCTGATCCACCTCATTAATCGATCAATCACGCCTTGATGTTTCCATCGACGAAATTGAGTGTAGACCGATTTCCAAGAGGGTAAGTCATGAGGCAGATGACGCCAGGAACACCCGGTACGTAGTAAGTAAAAAAGAGCATTCAACATCTCTCGTTTACTATGAAATCCGCGACGACCACGCGATGATGTCTTTGTTGTGACGAGAGGAGCAATGAGATACCATTTTGAATCAGAAAGATCATCTGGATAAGGAACTCTTGAAACCATTTTTTATCTCCTGAAATGAAAAACTAACCTCATAACTCTATGATAAAAAACAGTGAAAATCAAATTTGAAGACACCCTCTATCTATAAAAAAGAGAACGATAATAAAAGAAATATTGAAAAAATATGATATTTAACTCTTAATTTAGATAACTCAATCTTTTTAATGATTTAATATTGAATTTTATACGTCGAAGACGTATAATTTAGATTAAGATTATATGAGTAATTTTAAAAGATATAACAAAGAATACCTATTCAATCTCAAACATTACACAAGATTTTCTAGCACACAGCGAACGCATGACACTTCTGCGCGTTAAAGCTATACGGGCAACCTTTGGTTTATCCCAATCTAAATTTGCCTATTTGCTCGGGATTAGTGTGCGTACGCTGCAAAATTGGGAAGGCGAGTATAAAAATCCGTCTGGTCCGTCAACGGCTCTTTTATATCTGGCTGAAACACAACCCCAAGCTTTTTTGAAAAACAGGTTAAAATTGCTTGAGCAAATCAAAAAACTTGCGTTGATATAGCTTTACTCAAACAGTTGTAATCTTTTGTCGATAAAATTCTTAATTTTGCATAGAACTGCACAAAGATATTACTTTTATGCAGTTCTATCTAACTTTGAGGCATTTTCAAATATGATTTTTTGAGCATCTTTTCTATTCAGAGAAAGATATCCTCTTTTGCAGATGCTTCGATTTTCTCATCAGATAAAAATATTGTTACCTCTACCTTAATGTGCTGATAACTGTGTCATAACTGATTTAAAATCATTATTATTTTTAATACGTCTCATGAGGTCTACAATTCCAGGATTATGATCTTCTAATTCAGTAATAAAATCATAATTTTTATTGCCATTCCAAATTGAAGCAACAGCATTTAAAGAAGCTTGCTCGAATTTTTCCTGATTATAAAAATCAATAGATAAATTTTCAAAAATGTAAGGAATTTCTTCTTTATCATTTTGCTTAAATAAATCTTCATCCAGATCAAGTCCAGCTGGTAAATATATGTTCGCTTCACCTGATTGTGTTTGAATTGTTTTCTGGCATTTAATAGGCTCTATATCATTGTGAATCTGTTGTGTTGCTTTTGTCGTAGAAACAAATGCTATAACAGAAAATAGATAAGTAAATAACTTTTTCATATACTAAAACTCCTTTATTAATTAATAAGACCACAAATTTATTAATCGTGGGAATGTTGCGACACCGTATGGATTTTCAATATGATATACTAATTTATCTTTTAGAGGAAGTTTGAGCAAATTTAAGCGATCATCAGAACTAAATTTGTCAATATTAGATCGAGTTGATTCTGACTTTTCTCCATAGGGAGATATTCCCGATGCTAAAACAATTAAACTAGAGCCTTCAGTAACTGAATAAATTTCTGATAGTTTATTTTTAAGAGATTTAACAAATAATTTTTTATTATTCGTTTCTTTGACAAGACAATTAGCACATTTAGGACACATGTCTTTTATACTGGCAATGTTTAGTATAAAATCATGAATAAAGATACTCTTGTCTTTTCCCATATTTTTTATCATTGAATCAACAATTTTATCTATATTCTGGCTGAGATAAATCAGTAATGTTTGTTCTGAATGCCAATTTTTTTTAAAATCAAAACTATTCAGTCTTTTTTGAACGTTTCCTACATTTTTTAAATCATTTTCATTTAAACCCCCAAGCTCCTTTATTTTCTCAGCGACAGTTTTTTTTATTGCACCTGAAGGATCAGAGATATGATCTTTAAGAGAAGTAAATTTTTTTCTTAAGTCAATATTCTCCCGGCTATGTAAAGCAGGTAATTTATTATCAGTTATTTCTAAACCATTTATAAACACTTCTTCTATAGGTACATGAAATGTATAATAATATTTTTTATCTATACTATAAATAATCTGAAAATTTGCTTTTAATACGTTTCTTCTACCTTGGGCATTTCCACCATCTTCTTTTCCTTGGCAATAATTATAAGCCCTGAATAGAGAGTCAGCTTGTGCAGCATGCCAATCTATATTTTTACCAGAACTGACGCTTATATCTTTATCTTCATAAGTAAAATTTAAATTTGGAACCCAACGAACTTTATCTTCAGGTTTCAAATCTGAAGAATTTAGTGAAAAATTAACAGATAAAAATAATCCTAAATTGAATAGAATATGTCTCCAACATGTATTCATATGATTTTTTTCCTTAAATAAAACTAAAATCACATTTTATTTTATATTAATAAAATTATCAATTTTTTATTATAAAGGTATTATTTAATCAATATTTATTTAAATATTGTAATTAATTATTATAAAAATGATAGTATTTAATAAAAGTAATTAAAGACAATTTTCTGAAAAAAAATTAGTTTATAAAAAGAAAGCCATGCAAAAAAGAGCTTAAACTAGATTTATTAGAAGAACAGATGCAAAATCTTATCAATCCTATATCCTAGAAAGAAGCCTCTTATAATTAAGAGCAATAATTAAGAGCAATGTAATTTTTTATAATTGTAATCTACAAAACCTTAGCCTGATGGATTTGATGGACAAAAGTGCTGCGCTTACTTTTGACCACAAGTCACACAAGGGTTCCACCTTGAACACTAAAAAGCTTTAAAAAAAATATTTACACTTCCATGGTGCGCTTTTTCATAGGATCATACCAGAGTTCGGTGATGTGTCGGCCCGCACCGCTTGAAACGTCATTGTGAACATGAACAATCACATCAACCACGAGGTAGAGCAAGCGACGAATGACCGAATAAGGTAAGGTTCTCCCTTGACGATTCTGTAAGACCATTAACGCCAAGCGTTCAAAGGTTAAGTCGCAAGATCCTGCATGACAACTTGTAATGCTCCCCCCATGGCCTGATGCCGCCACATTGATAAAATCAAATGTTTCACCGCTGCGTACCTCAGCCAATAAAATACGTGTCGGTTTCATCCGAAGACAACTCTTCAGCAATGACGCCGCTGTCACCGTTGCATGATCTTCTTCTTTGGCTTCACTGGGATAAAAGAGATGAACGTGATTTGGATGACTTGGCAAAAATAACTCTGGTACGTCTTCAATGGTAATAATACGTTGATCCTTAGGAATCTCCTGCATGAGAGCTTTCATAAAGGTTGTCTTACCGGAGCCAGTTTCACCTGCGACGACAATGACCTTCTCGAACTGCACGGCGCGCCGTAGAAATTCAATAAAGTTGCCTTCCTCTTTGAGCTTAAGGAGGTCACGTTCCTGTTCTGTTAGATCTGTTGTTGGGGCCTTGATATATTTGAAGAAGCCTTGCTGCTCATAGTCATCCAACATGCGAATATGGAAGGAAGGTTTTCGGATGGTTATCGATACCGTTCCAAGTTCACAAGCAGGCGGCAGCACGATTTGTATGCGCTCCCCCTCTGGCATCACGGCAGAAAGAAGAGGATGATCTTCTGAAATGTCTTGACCGACAAATTTGGCCATAGCTGTGGCTAAGGACATCAAATGCTCTTGGGTTAAATCCGGCCTGTCGTACCGTTCCCAAACATTTTGACGTTCACAAAACACTTCAAAGGGGCGATTGACACAGATTTCAGTAATCTCTGGATCATCCAACCACTCTTTAGCAAACGCCAGATGATAATGAACAGACGTGGCCTGATCAAGAGGCGGCATAGAGTCAAGGGATGATGACATCGTAAACACTCGAAAAGTCTAAATCACGTGCAATATAAATGCCCACTTGCTCGCCTTGGTTTTTATATAACGTTGGCGGAATATCAATCGTATTTTTCAAGGCTTCTGTCGCCATATCCTGGGTGGTATCTGTGGCACCATTGAAATTAATCTGACTTTTGTTGTCGCTTCCTGTTTTTGAACTGATGCCACCGACGACATCATCCACCAAGCTTAACATCAAGGCACCCCCAAATCTTTGCCAGAAATGATTGTCAATGTAACCAGGAACACCCGCACCCCC
Source organism: Janthinobacterium lividum (assembly GCA_050954885.1). Classification (GTDB taxonomy): domain Bacteria; phylum Pseudomonadota; class Alphaproteobacteria; order Caedimonadales; family Caedimonadaceae; genus JBPBPI01. The sequence goes on from JBPBPI010000084.1 coordinate 4,956, forward strand.
CAATTGATCGGCCCCAGGCGATTCTAAATTAATGATAACCCCATTGGGTGTTTTAATACGCGTCCATAGTATAAAGATACGTGCCATGCCTTGGCGCATGTTTGATTTGTATTCACCCGAAACCGTTGATCCCCGCTCAATTAACAGAACTTTGCCGTTGTCGCTGTAAATGTTGCGTGTGATAACGCACGCCGTCATCCCTGGTATCGTTGAATCAAGCCGTGTTTGCAACGCACAATCAACAAAGCTGCCTTTGGCGAGAATAAAATTTCGGTTGCTCAGTAATTCTGCCTGACGCATTGGGGTCTGTGTGCTGGTCAGAAGTTCCGCCATCCCCTCATTTTGAGAAAGAGGTTCAGAAGGACGCGAATTTTCACGCACGGTGTTGGGCTTTGCCCCCATGGCCACGGCCATGAGTGAAGATTCTGATTTATCCAATATCTGAGGGGGTTTGCTCTTACTATTCTTTGTTATGCCCACAGAACCTGGCAGGGGTGGTGCGGTACTTACAGAAGGAAGAGGTGGCGGCACGAAAGGAATCGGTTTTAAGGCATGAGGTGCGACAGGCGTAGACTTAGGGAGATGGGAAAGATCCAAAAAGGTTCGAGCTGGCACGGCATTTGTCAGTTGTAAGTTTTTTTGCGCGACTTCTTGGTTTGCCTGATTCATATTTTTTCGATATGTCCCATAAATTATGACCCCTGTTGCACAGAAAATCACAAGTAAAATCATCCCCACCAACCGACGATTCGTTGTTGAGGATTGAAGATCATTAACGCTCGGAATACCCCGTTCTTCACCCGGCAGTTCTTCCACACGCTGCTCAAGATTGACCTGCTGATTCATGAATTGTTTCCCTTAGATTTAAGAATACGCTTCACCCCTGTCATGGTTGTGCCTTGGTCGGCCGGAACGCCGTCAGGATCAAAACTATCATTGTAAATGCCAACCACAGCCTGACCAAGACGCAAGACGCAAGACGCAAGACCATTTCCCGTGACACCCGTTGAATCACCAAAGTATCTGGCATGGCCGGATCAATGTGGCTATTGACAAGAACTTCTGTTTTGTCGGCTGCTACGAGAAATGCTGAAGGAAAATCTCGATTGTTTGGAAATTTTAGATAGGTAAAACGGCCATCATCAAAAGCCATGGTCGGTGTGATGTTTTCTGAATCATCACCGATTTGCATCGAATAATTCCAATTGAGGGGTTCAGGCTTCACATCGAGTTTTGCTTGTGCCTGATGTTTATCCGCCAAAGCTTTGGCCGCAGCTTGCTCTTCTGCAGGATACTTGAACTCAACACGGTACGAAAGACGTTGAGAAGCGGGTGGCTTGCCACTGTTGTTGGAGCCAGACAATAATTGTAAGTCCAGATCATAAAGGCGCAAGTTCGTCGTTACCATCAAGTTGGTGTCCCATTTGCCTGGCTCTGGTGCCATGGTTGGTTGGTCTTGCTCTCCCTTTATGGACTTGGCTTTGATATAGAGGATATTGCGACGATCTGAAAATTCCCATCCTTGGGTGAATCCTGAGGCAACATCAAGGATGGTTTCATTCGGCGCAAACACCAGACGCAATCCAATACCCGCCACAGCCCGCAGGATAACCACATCTCCAGAATTGTAATTAACATATTGAATACGATTATCGAACTTGGAGCCTTGCGGTACATTGACAGCAAATGCTGACGCATTGACCATGATAAGCGCAAAAATTAAAGCATATTGGTTCATGATGTGATTCCTGTCATTTCAGGATCAATCCGATAACTCAACACTTGAAATCCGAAGGGGTTTATCAATCGCTCACTTTCTTTGATGTGTGCCGTGCTGCGATATTCATAGGCAATGGTGGCAACCCACCGCGTTATGGTTCCTGGCAAGCCCTCTTGATCCACACGCTTTGTGGTTTTGATAAACCGAACCGTGCCAGAATTCTTGCTTGTTGGCACCACACTCACAATATCAATGGTGGCCTGAATATTTTTGCCATACTTTTTATCCAGGGCATCTTTGCCTTCAAAGAGTTGAGCATACCCTGCCCCGATGTTTGCTGAAGAGAGCAGGCCCACCGTGGTGTAATCGCGTTGTAAAGTGTACCAATCGTAGGTCTCTCGCGCCCGAACGTATTGAGCTAGCCAGTACTTATCCATGACGTCATCGCCTGTTACTATCTTATCTGTCATCGCGGTTACAATATCAGGAACACCCGTGGCATTATCAACTCGGATCACATAAGGTATAGATTGTTTCAGCGGCATCATGACCGCAATGGCTGTGATAGCAAGTCCTGCAATAATAACAGCCGTCATAGCAACCATCCAGGCACGTCGCTCTGATCTTTCAATGGTTTGCACCCTTGAAGTTTCCCAATCGATTGCTTGATCAAAAAATGTTTTTTCCACCACTGGTTTTTCAAGTATCGATTTTTTCTTAAACATTTCTAACTTCCTATGATTTTGTTAGCGGCGTTGTCCCATTCATGACTGAAACATTCTGATTGATCTTAAGGCGTGGCTTGCCCTCAAGAGACGGTAGAATGGCCTTATCAGCCGCGCATCCAGCCAGAATAAGGCCTAGAATAAAAAAACAAGCACGTTGCTGCCCACAATTCATCTTGTTTTCTCCTTGCTATTTTTTAATGCTCCCACCTTTGGCTTTGCCCCAGTTCTTACCTATGTTCTCTTTGATATACTGACGATAGGCGGGATTTAATAAAGTATTTCCTGACATCAAATGGCTTGCTCGGGAAGCTGTTGTCATCATGCCTGACTGCATATCTCGACGTGTCGTTTTAGGATTAAGTGTGTTGACAATGCCCTTCGTAACATTTGAAGCACTCGAAAGAGGCGCCATTGTTTGACGAATGTCCATCGCTGCCATAGAAAGACCCCCCGCAAGGCCTGACGCCATGCTGCCAGCTTGCAAAATGATCCAGCCTAAAATACCCGACAGTGTACAGATTTGTAACGCCACGAATATTGGATTGTTATCATTTTTACCGGAAAAATCTGTATTATTAATAAAGGCATCATAAGCTCTCATGGCAAATGCCATAACGACAGCCATAATAACAATCGTTAGAATGTAGTTCATGACTTGTGAAAACCAACTATCGAAGAAACGCGCCGTCACGGGGAACATTAAGGACATGATAAATAAGGGACCCAAAGCAAACATCACCGCCAGTGAAAATTTGGCCACAATGATGACAGTGCCACCAAGTACGCTAACATATATTGTACTAATGGCAACCACACCGCCCGTTATAATCCATCCAAGAGCTGAACCAAGGTTCCAACCTGCATTATCGGATTTCTGAAAACACTGCTCAACAATTTCAAATCCTTTGTTCAGTGACTGATCAAGGACCTGATAAATCGAAAGTGGCCCCCCCTTGGCGGCACTCAATTTTTGCGATAAAGCTTGAGATAAGCCACTTTCAAAACCATTCATGGCTTCCATAACACCATTGACATAGCCATCCGCTGTTAGAGCAAAAAACGTGATAACAATGATTTTTAGACACTGTTTAACCCGAGTTGCGTTTAAGGATAATTAAAAAAGATCATTAGTATTGAGGTAAACTCTTGAGACTTAAACATCAGGAGTTCCCTCAATGGATATAG
>JBPBPI010000085.1:0-41392 GCA_050954885.1 Janthinobacterium lividum
CCATTAACGCTTTTGCTCATCTTATTGCTGGGATGATCAATTATCAACTTAGACACGATAAACCTTCTCTACAACCTTAAGCATAACTCGGGTTATTTTAGAATCTCGGGAACGAATTTTTATGAAAAACAATCAATCTTCCGATTTTCAATCTTATAACTCTTTGGCTTCTGCCCGCCGCCAAGCCGTCAATTACCACAAAGATTACTACGCCAAAGAAAATTACAAACTACAAGTGATTTCAAAAAAAGCAGAATTTTATCAAGAAATTGCCGACAATTATAAATTTTTAGCAACACTATAGCTGAATAAGGTTATGTTTTGTCATTAGAGGAATATTAAAATATTGGTTTGCCTAACGAAAAGAGAATTGTGTATGTCAAAACATAATCACATTCAACTATATAAATTAAATTCCTAGAATTTAAGGGCGCAAATGGTTCTTGAAAATAACTCAAGAGCCTTTTTTTATAAGCTTATTAAAATCAATTTTTAAATTAATGCCTCTTAAGTTATAGTTTAGGAAACTTTATCTATACCTAACTAGAATATAAAATCTTTGACAACATTTAAAATTTTTTCTGACCCTTTTCCTTACGTTGATGCCATTCATCAAATGGAATATCATGTTGATGACATGATCGATCAAAATGAAGGTCCTGAAGTTTGGCTTCTTGAGCATCCACCAATATACACCATGGGAACAAGTGCCAATTTTTCAGATATCAAGAATCATCAATTGCCTTATTATCAAACAGGACGTGGTGGTCAAGTCACCTATCATGGACCGGGTCAGCGCATCGCTTATATTATGTTAGATTTAAAAGAATTAAAGTCAGGGAATCAAGATCTCCGTCATTATGTTTGGTCTTTAGAGGAATGGCTTATTTTAACCTTGCAAGATTTGGGCGTGACAGGTGTTCGACGACCGGGACGGATAGGCATTTGGATTTGTAAGGAAGGAGAAATTGAGAAAAAAATTGCAGCCATTGGCATTCGCATCAAAAAATGGGTGACGTTTCATGGTGTGTCATTAAATATCAATCCAGATTTAACGGCCTATGACGATATCGTCCCTTGCGGTCTATCAGAATACGGCGTGACGTCTTTGGCTGATCAAGGTATTAAGGTGGAGACAGAAATTGTTGATGCCTATTTGATTAAAAATTTTAAGAAAATATTTAATCTTATTCAACATTAAGATAATAAAAAGAGTATTATTATCTGAATTAAGATCTTAGTTTTTTAAGAGTGTAAATGATTTTCTGATTTTAAATACTCTTGTAAAGCACTATTCATTAACAGTATCCTTGGTTGACTTAAGGGCAATTTAAGACTATTAGATAAAAATTATTTAAATAATAAAAGGTAATTTTAATATGTCTAAAAAATGGCTACTTTTTACTAGTTTTTTTGCTTTTGTCACTTCTTCGTTCGCTTCTTCACATATTCCTCCTGAACTTGAAAAAATAAATTCCACATTAAAAAACTTAACTTTAAAAAATCATGAGATTGAAGAATATTCTAAAAATTCTTCATCATCCCGTAAAGATTTGCCTATAGAAGTTCTTGAACAACTTGATGCTAATGCTCAATTTAATTTTGGTCTTGGCTTTGAAAATGAAGAAAATCTAGTTGAGGCAAAGAAATGTTATCAACTTGCGGCGGATGCAGGACATATAGAGGCTCAATTTAATCTCGCAAATATTTTCTATGAAGAACGAAATATACCTGAAGCCAAAAAATACTGGCAACTTGCAGCAGATGCAGGAGACATATTCGCTCAAAATAATCTTGCGGTTATCTTCAAAGAAGAAGGAAATATAGTTGAAACCAAAAAATACTATCAGCTTGCAGCAAATCAAAGAGATATAAATGCTCAAAACAATCTTGCGGTTATCTTTAAGGAAGAAGGAAATATACCTGAAGCCAAAAAGTACTGGCAATTCGCGGCGGATGCAGAACATAGAGATGCCCAATTCAATCTTGCAAACATTTTTTATGAAGAAGGAAATATACCTCAAGCCAGAAAGTACTGGCAACGTGCCGCGGATGCAGGAGATATAGAGGCTCAAAATAATCTTGCGGCTATCTTTAGAGAAGAAGGAAATATAGCTGACGCCAGAAAGTACTGGCAACGTGCCGCGGATGCAGAACATAGAGATGCTCAATTCAATCTTGCAAACATTTTTTATGAAGAAAAAAATATAGCTCAAGCCAGAAAGTATTGGCAACTTGCGGCGGATGCAGGACATAAAAGTGCTCAAATCAACATTGGAGGCATATTTTTACAAGAGAGAAATAAACCTCAAGCTAAGAAGTATTATCAACTTGCGGCAGATGCAGGACATGTAGGCGCTCAAGTTGTTCTTGGAAATATTTTCTTCAGTGAAAACAATAGGAATGAAGGCAAAAAATATTATCAACTTGCGGCGGATGCAGGACATGTAGAGGCTCAATTTAATTTAGGGGCTACTTTTGAAGAAGAAGGTGACATAACTCAAGCCAAGAAATACTATCAACTTGCAGCTGAGCAAGGGGATGAAGAAGCTCAACTCAATTTTGAAGCCATTTGTCTACAAGAAAGAAATATATTTCAAGCTAAGAGATATTATTAATTTGCGGCGGATGCAGGTCAAACAGAGGTTCAAGAGGATATTTGAACAGTTTTTAATAAAGATTTTTGTCAAAAACTACCAGGAAAATGAGTGCTATTTTAACACTTTAAAGTGCGCTCATTTTTTCTTCTAAAGCGTCAGAAAAATTACTAAAAATATTAACACTAACTTTACAATCTAAGCCTTATATTTTCTTAATATCTCAAGAGAAAACTATATTCAGTGGCGGTGTGCGTGTATCTAAAGTAGATGGAAACGAGTCAAAGATCTAATTATAGATCTATCAATCTTTAAAAATCTTATCGGTTATGTTATGTCTTTTGACCAGTCTCAAGCTCTCGTCATGGGTGTCTTACAACGATAAACTAATACCAAAAAACTTTTCCTTGAGCGATCGTGCTTGCATTGCCCTGGGTATTCATTTGCAGTTACCGTATTTATACGACGGATAAAATATAGTCAGGTCTTGCCTTAGAACACGCCGATATTCAGCTGATTCGTTAAAATAATATCTTCATCAATTTTTTAATCATTTTTGATCACATTCTTTGCCTTTTTGTCTAAAGTTTGATATGAACGGGTATGTTAACATTAAATCAAATTACCTATCGCGTTGCTGGTCGTACCCTTTTGGATGATGCCAGTCTTCACTTACCCAAAGGTCATCACGTTGGACTCGTGGGCCGAAATGGTTGTGGAAAATCAACTTTATTCAAGCTTGTCTTGGGTCAAATCCATCCAGATGCGGGGATCATGCAACTGACTGGTCACATGAATGTGGCAACAGTGGCCCAAGAAACACCGGCAGGAAGTCAAACACCTCTTGAATATGTCATGGCGTCTCATCCTGAAATTGATGCACTGCTTAAAGAGTCGGAACATTGTGAAGATGCTGATCGTATTGGTGAAATTCATGCGCGACTAGCCGAATTGGACGCCTATACAGCAGAAGCCCGCGCTGCCCAAATTTTGGTAGGACTTGGGTTTAATGACACTCAGCAAAATCAACCTGTTTCCAGTTTTTCAGGGGGATGGCGGATGCGTGTGGCACTGGCTGCCGCTTTGTTTCAAGAACCTGATTTATTGTTGCTCGATGAGCCGTCGAACCATTTGGATTTGGAAGCAGCCCTGTGGCTGGAAAGTTTTTTAAAATCTTATCCCCACACCTTGATGATTATCAGCCACGATCGCCAATTGTTAAATGCGGTGACCAACCGAATTTATCATCTGCACCAAGGAAAGGTTACTCAGTACAACGGAAATTATGATTTTTATGAAGTGACCCGAAAACAACAGATGATGTTTAATGCGGCCCATAATGAAAAAATGGTGGCACAACGTCAACACATGATGAATTTTGTCAACAGGTTCCGTGCCAGTGCTGCCAAAGCGCGACAAGCTCAAAGTCGATTGAAAGCCATTGAAAAGCTTGAACCCATTTCGGTCATGATCAATGATCCCACCTTGACCATTGAATTTCCAGAACCTGAAAAATTGGCGCCACCATTGATCAATTTCGAAAATGTCTCTGTTGGCTACGATAATAAAACTATTTTAAGAAATTTGAGCGGTAGCATTGCGCCTGAAGATCGTATTGCCCTGATTGGTCACAATGGTAACGGTAAATCGACCTTTGCCAAATTGCTGTCCGGACGCCTAACATCAAAGGATGGCTATTTTCATAGCTCACCCAAAGTACGTGTGGGATTTTTTCATCAACATCAAATGGAAGAATTGAAAGCTGGTTGGTCAGGATATGATCATTTGATGGAAGTACTGCCAAAAGTGCCAGAATTACAATTGCGTGCCCATTTGGGACGTTTTGGCTTTAACAAAGACAAATCTGAAGTGGCGGTTGAAAAATTATCAGGCGGCGAGAAAGCACGATTGGTGCTGTCGATGATTACCGCTCAAAAGCCCAATATTTTAATTTTCGACGAACCTACCAACCACCTTGATGTTGAAATGCGTGAGTCACTCATGTTGGCCATCAACGATTTCAAAGGGGCCGTGATCCTAATTACCCACGATTGGCATTTGTTGCGTCACACGGTGGACCGCCTATGGTTGGTGGCCGATCAAACCGTCAAACCTTATGACGGCGATTTGGACGATTACCGGCGTGAAGTTTTAGGTATCGCGCCCAAAAAAGCTCCATCTGATAATAAAAAGAAGAAAAAAAATTAAACCGTTATATGCAATTATTTTAAAAAACTAAAATTCCAGCATATCATCGGTTGGCACCATTATAGCCTTCAAAAGCTTTCATTGTTTCTTTGGCACACTCAACCACTTGGTGCCATTCTGGATCTGCTAAAATTTTTTCTAAAACTTCTTTAGAATCTAAATCTTCAGACTTGCCTACTTTAGGATCATAGTTATTAACAATATTTGTCAACCTTTTAAATTGCTCGATTTGAAGAGTAGATAAACCGAATTCAGGATATGATTCTGGTGTCATGTTTTCTGAAGAATTAGAACTAATAAGATCGAAATCATCCATTGTATTTGCCCAACTATCAATGACGTTAGGAAGTGAATATTCAATCCAAACTTTTCTTTGATAGTCAAGATCTGAAATTCTTCGAATAACGTCTAATTCAAATTCCATGTTATAGTTGAATGTGATTATGTTTTGACATACACAATTCTCTTTTCGTTAGGCAAACCAATATTTTAATATTCCTCTAATGACAAAACATAACCTTATTCAGCTATAGAACATCGATCTTCGTATTCTGAAATATCGTTTATTGATCTTGTCATGTTTAATTTCTCTTCATTGTAAATTAATAAGATTTAATATCTACGTCTTTCGCACAACTTTATACTTATATAAATCTAAATTTAAGAAAACTTGAATGTCACCAAACACATACTCGGCCCTACTTCGCAATCCAGCGTGTCCGCCCTCATACGCCTTGACGACATGATTTAAAATTTTTACATCAACAGGTTTTCCATAAACTCTTGCGATATGTGCCACAGAATCAACAGCGATCTCTCGTATATCTAAGTCATCACTTTTAATAAATTTTCGACACACTTTTTCAGCAAATTTAAAACATATTTCATTCATGGCGGCACAAAGAATAATATCTATAACGTCATCTTTCTTAATATTTTCATCCTTCAACATTTTGATCATTTCTGCTTTGGTATAGAAAGGAACTTCATGATAAATCAATTTTTCATCAGACATTTGTGTCATAAACTTTCGGTTTTTTTATTCTAAATCTTCTTTTTCATAATGAAAATGTGGCTGAGCAGCGGATGTAAATTTTTGTTTAAATTCACTAGAAAACTCATGGTCTTTGGTTTCGGCATCTTCGCGTTCTTTAAACACGGCTGAAGGAAAATGACTTTTTTGTCCTGAAAAAACTCAAACATACTCACATTGAGTCATATTGATTCCTTAAATACTGGTGACTTATATTATTTTAAAATTTTGAAGGTAAGTTTATTAGAATATTTGATGAAGTTAAAATTAAGTTTTATTTTTCTTTTAACATTTTTTGAGCCAATTTGTTATCTTGATCTGCCGATTTTTGAAGCCACTTGAGTGCCTCTTGATCATTTTGAGAAACACCAAGACCTTTTTTATACATAAGACCTACATAATATTGAGAAGCTGCTGAACCATGTTCGGCTGCTTTATAAAACCACATAAAGGCTTCTTGATTATTTTGCTCAAGAATATCGCCCGTAAAATACATTAAACCCATATTATGTTGAGCGATTAAATTTCCAGCAAGAGCTTCTTGTTGAGTTAATTTAAAATTTTGTTGATCTTTAAAAACATGTGAAGTGCCCATAAAAATTACAATTACACCAAAGAAAGTTAGGAGTGTAAGAATTATACGTTTTGTCATTTTAATTACAAATCACCTTACTTAGAATAATTTATTATTTGATTAACTATATAATAAGGAAATTGCTAGTTTTTAAAAATAATTTAAGAGTAAAGAAATTTCGAGACCCGAAGGTCTCGAAACAGTAACAATTTACCAAGAATTTGGACGAGGACGACGATCACTGGATGAATTACCACCACGATCACCAGATGAACCTCCACGAGGACCACCATTACCGCCGCCATTTCCGTCACGAGGACGGAAACTACCGCCGCCGCCACCACTACTACCACCACCACCTGGACGAGGGCCGCTTCCAGGACGACGTTCACCGCCGCCTGCTGTGTTTACTTTAAGGGTACGACCTGAGAAGTCTTTTTCATTCAAGACTTCAATTGCTTTTGCCGCTGCTTCTTCAGATTCCATCTTAACAAAGCCAAAACCTCTTGAAAGGCCAGTTTGTGCGTCTGTAATAATTTTTACAGATTCAACTTTTCCAGCCACACTAAAGTGGTCAGAAAGGCTTTCTTGTGTTGCTGAATATGGCAAATTGCCGACAAAGAGTTCGGAACTCATATTATATTTTCCTTCAGTGTGATTCCAAAAATCCGCGATCAAATGAGCTGCCAAGCGGGGTGAGAAAACGCTGCCTAGAGTAATGTTCGAGGGGATATGGAACCTTTACGTTAACAATAACCATCTTAATTAAAATATTAAGACGATATCAGTGTATGAGATGAATGAACAAATGTCAAGGAATGAAGGGTTTAGAAAAAAGATTTAATTGGGGCGAGCGATGGGTCTTGAACCCACGGCCTCCAGTGCCACAAACTGGCGCTCTAACCAACTGAGCTACGCCCGCCACAATACAAGCGTTTTTAACTGGTAATTTCAAGACAGTCAAGAAGATCATCAAAAATTTAGAAAAAAGATTGGATTCCTATGGAAAATCGAATTTTGAAATCAGTCTTTAGGAATCATTACCACAACTTCGTGATTGGGTACATAACCCAAAACCTCTTTGGCCCGCTCTCCCAGCATATCAGGGCAAATAGAGTCTGATTTTAACAAACGAATACGATTAGACAACGTATCTTCTTCTTTTTGCAAATCACTCATGCGTTCTTGAACACGCGCCAATTGAATATCAAGATGTTGCCACGCCAGCAATCCACGACGTCCTTCCAAAAGATGGTACCCAAAGTAAGCTACCAGACATATGGCAACACTGGGTCCCATAAAACGGTGCGCGCGTCGTTTAATTTCACGAATTAACATCAAAGATTGCCTAAAATTTAAAGAGAAATTTTAGTGATACTAAATTAAAAGATATTCTTCATTAATATATCTAATATTTCTCTAAATAATCACATAAGAAAAATTTATCTTAAATAAAAGATGTTGTCTATAATCTTAATATATTCATATATTTTTAATTCAAGTTTTTCTGAAATCGCTAAATCGAGCGTTGGCGCCTAATTCTTCTTCAATGCGCAATAGTTGATTGTATTTGGCAACACGATCGGAACGACATAAGGAACCTGTTTTGATTTGACCGCAATTTACAGCCACAGATAGGTCCGCAATAGTTGTATCTTCGGTCTCGCCTGATCTATGAGAAATAATTGATGTGAATCCTGCTTTGTGTGCCATGTCAACTGTATCTAAAGTCTCTGTCAGCGTTCCAATTTGATTTAATTTAATCAAAATAGAATTGGCCAATTTTTCTTCAATCCCTTGGCTCAGGCGATTGACATTGGTGACAAAAAGATCATCACCAACCAATTGAATTTTGTCACCTAATGTTTTGTTCAGATGTGACCATCCTTGAATATCATCTTCACTCATACCGTCTTCAATAGAGATGATCGGATAAAGAGAAGTAAGATTTTGATAATAAGATGTTAAACCAGCGGAATCCAAAGTCTTATTTTCACCCTTTAATATATATTGTCCTTGATGATAAAATTCTGTGGCCGCCACGTCGAGGGCGAGGGCGATTTGCTCTTGAGGACGGTACCCTGCTTTTTCAATGGCTTTGGTGATAAAACTCAAGGCTTGATCGCTGCCAGATAAATTAGGCGCAAAACCACCTTCATCACCAACATTGGTATTATGTCCTGCCTCAGATAAAACTTTTTTCAAAGTGTGAAAAACTTCTGCACCCATTTGTAATGCTTCTTTAAAACAAGAAGCCCCAACGGGGACGATCATAAATTCTTGAATATCGATAGGATTATCAGCGTGTGCGCCACCATTTAAAATGTTCATCAATGGCATGGGCAAGCGACAAGCATGAATGCCGCCAATATAACGAAAGAGAGATTGACCTTGAGATTTGGCAGCGGCTTTTGCAGTGGCTAAGCTAACACCTAAAAGAGCATTGGCACCATATTTTGATTTATTATGTGTGCCATCAAGTTCAATGAGCGTTTGGTCCAATGTCAATTGATCGTTGGCAATCAGGCCCACCACAGCATTATAAATATCGCCATTGATATGATCGATGGCGGTTTGAACACCTTTGCCAAAATAACGTTTTTGATCGCCATCGCGCAATTCAAGGGCTTCATGGGATCCGGTAGATGCACCTGAGGGAACAGCTGCCGTACCAATAGCACCATTGTCCAAAATGACGTCGACTTCAATCGTTGGGTTGCCTCGAGAGTCTAAAATTTCACGGCCAAAAATATCAATAATTGCGCTCACGGTGTTGTTCCTTTGTTAAATTTAAGCAACATGCTCGATGTTTGCTTTGGCTACTTGATCAAAAGATATCAGTGTTTTAAGTAATTTTTCAAGATCTTTTAAAGCAATCATATTGGGTCCATCACTGGGAGCATGATCAGGATCTTGATGGGTTTCAATAAACAAACCTGCCACACCAACGGCAACCGCGGCACGGGCAAGGGTGCTGACAAATTCGCGCTGACCACCGCTGGTTTTGCCCAATCCCCCTGGTTGTTGAACCGAATGGGTGGCATCAAAGATAACCGGATATCCTGTCCTTTTTAAAATCGGCAGAGAACGCATGTCAGAGACCAAGGTGTTATAGCCAAACGACACACCACGTTCGCCCAATAATATGTTAAAATTTCCAAAAGATTCAATTTTCTGAACTACATTTTGCATGTCCCAAGGTGCTAGAAACTGCCCTTTTTTAACATGGAGCGTTTTGCCAGTGACAGCAGCGGCTTTAAGCAAATCGGTTTGTCGGCATAAAAAAGCAGGAATTTGTAAAATATCAGCAACTTCGGCCACCATGGCACATTGAGATTCAGCGTGAACGTCTGTGATGACAGGGACATTCATTTGCTGGCGAACTTCTGCCAAGATGGGAAGGCTTTTTTCTAAACCAAGGCCTCGAGCAGTTTCTGCGCTGCTGCGATTGGCTTTGTCAAAAGACGTTTTATAGACAAAACCTATGCCCAATCGCGTGGTCATTTCTTTTAAAGCTGACGACATCTCGAGCGCATGATGAAGACTTTCCAGCGCACAAGGACCGGCAATGAGAACAAAAGGCTTGTGATTATTGAAATTGATGCCATGACTTTCCAAGGTCACCGTGTGATTTAAGTTTTGAGAATTTTCGGTCATTGGGTCTTCCTGTCAATAAGGGCTGAGATGAAGGATTTAAAAACCGGATGAGGATCAAAGGGCCGTGATTTTAATTCAGGATGAAATTGCATGCCCAAAAACCAAGGATGGTTTTGAAGTTCGACAATTTCAGGTAAAATACCATCGGGTGACAGACCTGAAAACATCAAGCCTGCTTTTTCTAGAGCACCACGATAATCAATATTAACCTCATAACGATGGCGATGACGTTCTTGAATGCGATCTTGAGTGTAAATAGAAGATGCAAGACTATTTGGCGTCACTAAGCATTCATAGGCACCAAGTCGCATTGTCCCCCCCAGAAGATCTTGAGCAGATCGTTGCTCAAACACGCCGTCTTTGCGCCATTGCGTCAGCAATCCAACAACAGCATTATCACACGCGCCAAATTCGGTGCTGCTAGCATCAGAAATATTTAAAAGAGAACGGGCAGCTTCAATGACCGCGAGTTGCATACCAAAACAAATGCCCATATACGGGATTTGATTTTCTCGGGCATGACGAATGGCCGACATCATGCCTTCTGTCCCGCGAACGCCATAGCCACCGGGAACTAAAATACCATCAGCATTACGCAATCTTGCAGCAACTTCTGATCTACAAATGATATCGGATTTACTTTCTGAATTTTGCTCAAGGCTTTCGCCATCAATCCAATCAATAGACACACGGGTTTCTTGGGAAATACCGCCATGATGAAGGGCTTCAATTAAAGATTTATAAGCATCCTTAAGTTTGACGTACTTGCCCACAATCGCCACAGTCACACTTTGTTTGGGATGACGATAACGACTAACGATAGCATGCCACCGATTTAAATCAGGAAGCGGTAGAGTCTCAAGTTCAAAATATTTCAAAACTTGACGATCAAGGCCGGCTTCTGAATAACTTAAAGGGACTTGATAAATGGTATCAACATCCAAGGCTTCGATAACACATTCTGGTTTAATATTGCAAAACAACGCCAATTTTTTCTTGGCATCTTGTGGGATAGGACGATCACAACGACATAATAAAATGTCCGGTTGAATACCCACATGTAAAAGTTCTTTAACAGAATGTTGTGAAGGTTTGGTTTTCAGTTCATCAGCACTGGCGATGTAAGGCACCAATGTCAAATGAATAAATAAAGTATTGGATTCACCCTCTTGATTGGCAAATTGCCGGAAAGCTTCTAAATAAGGCAAGCTTTCAATATCACCAACTGTACCCCCGACTTCACAGATTAAAAAATCCAATTCAGGATCAAGATCGCGTCGAATATAATCTTTGATCGCATCCGTAATGTGAGGAATGACTTGAACAGTGGCGCCTAGGTAATCACCGCGTCGCTCTTTGGCAATCACTTGAGAATAAACTTCTCCCGTTGTGATGGCATCGGTACGACGTGCAGTGACACCAGTGAAACGTTCATAATGACCTAAATCCAAGTCGGTTTCTGCCCCATCATCGGTGACGAAAACTTCACCATGTTGATAAGGACTCATGGTGCCAGGATCAACATTTAAATAAGGTTCAAATTTACGTAATCGAACTTTGTAACCACGTGCTTGTAAAAGAGCCGCGAGTGAGGCAGCTGCGAGACCTTTACCAAGAGATGATAAAACCCCGCCACTGACGAAAATGTACCTTGCCATAGAAAATTATTTTCGCCCCTCTTGAACAGGTTTTGAAGGTATAGCAGGTGTGGATAGAGGTGTGGTCGGCGCAACAGGCACCGGTGTTGTGGATGGCAATGTTTTTGTCACAGTCGTAGAGGCATCAAAAATTGATTGCGGTTTATTAGCTCCCTTGAAGACAATTGCAAGTCCCAAAGTGGTTAAAAAAAACAGCGTGGCAAGGATTCCGGTTAAACGTGTCAGCAGATTGGTGGTGCCGCGTGTTGACATCAAGCTGCCCATGGCGCCACTGCCCATCCCTAAGCCCCCTTCGTTCTTTTGAATTAAAATAATCCCAACCATGGCCACAGCCAGAATAATATGAAGTGTCATTAGCACAGTTGTCATTGTGGTTATCCGTTGTTAATAAATTTTTTTGAATCTAGCGCATCTTAAGGAAAGACGCTCAAAAAATCCACACGTTTATCAATAAATAACCTTATTTAATTAAAATTTTTAAAATTTAATAAACTTTGTTAAGGTTTAGGCGGATCAGAGGGCAAAGATAAAGGTATCGACGACGTCTTTTGAAAGGCATCCAATTTTTTATCTAAAAGCTGAATCTGAGTCTTTAATTCTAAAATTGCTGTCAAGGTGGTGTCGTCTTTTTCCTCAGCATAAATCTCTTCTTCGGCCGCTTGCATGGACCCCACGACTACACCAATGAACAAATTTAAAATAATAAAAACCATGATGATATAAAAGGAAATAAAATACACCCAAGCATAAGGGTGACCGTGTTCTTCAATGGCTTTCATTAAATTTGTCCAATCATCACCGGTCATGACTTGAAACATCGATTTCATGGCAAGTCCGACGTGTTGAAAGTTCTCAACGCCTGAATCTCTAAAGAGAAAAACGCCCATGACACAGGCAATGTAAAAAAAGAGTAAAAGGATGGTCAAGACATTTGTAATACCAGGAAGGGCTTTCCAAAGACCACCAATCACGTGTTGAGTCCGAGGCAAAGCGTCTGTTATTGACATCAAATGTAATGTCCTAAAAGCACGTAAAATCGGCAGGTAATCGTTTGATTCAATTAAAGAAATAGCGATGATTAGAAAGTCAAAAATATTCCATTTATTACGGAAGAAATCGCTTCTAGAGACAATAATTTTTGTAAGTAATTCAATCACAAAAAATCCTAAAATAACTTCATCCACATGATGTAAGATTTCTGCAATATTTTCGGGCACAAACCGAGAAGTTTGGACGCCCAATATAATGGCATTGATAATGACAATAATACCTATTGTCCAATGTCCTGCTTTGCTTTCAAAGACTTGATAAAGTTTATTAGAATAATCGCCAAACATTAAAAAGCCCAACCTGTTTTATTTTTTTACTCAGTTTAACATACTATAAAAATTTCTAAACCGCTTTTTTTAATAAGCATTCTTAAATTTATCACGTGTCACCTTAAATTTTTCAGCGTATACTTATTGGCAGTACGAAATAATAAGAAGGAATAAAAAATGTTGCGTATGGGACATGATCAGCTCGGCACCGAAAAGACTTTAGAGGTTGACGGGCGTACCTATTATTACTTTTCTTTAAAAGAAATAGAAAATCTAATTCCTGATCTCCATCGACTTCCTTTTTCACTTAAAGTTTTGCTGGAAAATTTATTAAGATTTGAAAATGGCCGCACGGTCACCGTTAATGATATTAAAGCTTTTGGTGGATGGCTTGAACATCAACATTCTGTTCATGAAATTGTGTTTCAACCGGCGCGTGTTTTGATGCAAGATTTTACAGGTGTTCCTGCCGTTGTTGATTTGGCCGCCATGCGCGAAGCCATTGCAGCGTTGGGCGGTGATCCGCGTAAAATTAATCCTCTCATTCCGGTTGACTTAGTCATCGATCATTCCGTCATGGTAGACCGGTACGATTCGCCTGATGCTTTTGCTTATAATGTTGAGAAAGAATATGAACGCAACCGGGAACGTTATAATTTTTTAAGGTGGGGTCAAAATGCCTTTGATAATTTCCGCGTGGTGCCGCCTGGGACCGGTATTTGTCATCAAGTAAATCTTGAATATTTGGCTCAAGTGGTGTGGACAACAGCACAGGATCAAAAAAATTATGTTTATCCCGACACTTTGGTAGGCACAGACAGTCATACAACCATGGTCAACAGTTTAGCTGTATTGGGCTGGGGGGTGGGCGGTATCGAAGCAGAAGCCGCAATGTTAGGTCAGCCTATTTCCATGGTGGTACCAGACGTCATCGGTTTTAAATTAACTGGCGCCATGTGCGAGGGCACAACCGCCACCGATTTGGTTTTGACGATCACGCAAATTCTCAGATCCCACGGGGTTGTCAATAAATTTGTTGAATTTTATGGCGAGGGTTTGGATCATTTATCACTAGCAGACCGTGCTACAATTTCTAATATGGCACCTGAATTTGGCGCCACGTGTGCTTTTTTTCCAATCGATCGAGAAACCTTAAGATATTTATCCTTTACAGGTCGGAATCCTCACCGTGTTAAATTGGTTGAAATGTATGCCAAAGAACAAGGACTCTGGCGCGATGCTGACACGGCAAATCCTATTTTTACCCAGAATTTGGTGCTAAATTTAGGTGAAATTGAGGCCACACTGGCGGGACCCAAGAGACCACAAGACAAAGTTTTGCTTTCTCAAGCCGCACAGTCTATGAAAGCAGCTTTGGAAGAGGATAAAGTCGACGCTGATAAAAAGGTTGCCGTGACTTTGGCAAATGGTGAAAGTTTTGAATTGGAAAACGGTCATGTGGTGATTGCAGCTATCACCAGCTGCACCAACACCTCAAATCCTTCGGTCATGATTGGGGCTGGTTTATTGGCCCAAAAAGCAGAACAAAAAGGGTTGAAAGTCAAACCTTGGGTTAAAACATCTTTGGCACCAGGGTCACAAATTGTCACCGATTATTACAATAAATCTGGTTTGCAACCTGTGCTGGATCGCATGGGATTTTCTTTGGTGGGATATGGATGTACCACCTGTATTGGCAATTCCGGTCCTTTGTTGCCCGAGATATCGACAGCCATCGAAGTCCATAATCTTTCGGTTGCCAGTGTACTGTCGGGAAATCGTAACTTTGAAGGTCGAATCCATCCTCAGGTTAAGCATAGCTATCTGGCATCTCCTCTCTTGGTCGTGGCTTACGCTCTTACAGGATCTGTCAAGATTGATTTAATAACCGAGCCTCTTGGAACAGATCTTCAAGGTCAACCTGTTTATTTAAAAGATATTTGGCCTTCACAAGAAGAAATTCGCCAAACCATTGAGAAAAGTTTGACCCGTGACATGTTTTATGATCGTTACCAACATGTCTTTCAAGGTGACGAACAATGGCGCGAATTGGGAAACACCTCAAGTTTGACCTACAAGTGGGATGATCAAAGTACCTATGTTAAGCTGCCGCCTTATTTTGAACAGATGTCATCCACGCCTCAAAAACCTGAATCTATTTACCAAGCACGTCCTTTGGCTATTTTAGGGGACAGCATCACAACGGATCACATATCACCCGCAGGATCGATTAAAAAAGATGGCCCCGCTGGACATTACTTACATGCTCATGAGGTTGAAACAGCAGATTTTAACTCTTTTGGATCACGTCGTGGCAATCATGAAATCATGATGCGCGGGACATTTGCCAATATTCGTCTTAAAAATGAGATGGTCCCCGACACATCTGGCGGTATTACCAAACATTATCCCAGTGAAACGGTGGGATCTATTTTTGATATTTCAATGCAGTATCAACAGGAAAAAGTGCCGCTGGTGATCATTGCAGGCTGTGAGTATGGCACAGGATCATCTCGAGATTGGGCCGCCAAAGGAACCCGTCTTTTGGGTGTCAAAGCCGTGATTGCCGAAAGTTTTGAGCGCATTCACCGGTCCAATTTGGTTGGCATGGGCATTCTACCGCTTGAGTTTAAATCAAGCACAAATCGAAAAACATTAGATTTGAAGGGGGACGAGCAATTCGATATCTTTGGTTACGAGCAAGGTTTTACCCCCCGCATGGATGTCCAATGCATTATTCGCAATGCCAAGGGTCAAGAAAAACAAATTGATTTAACCTGTCGGATCGACACTCTTGACGAAATTGATTATTTTATGAATGGTGGTATTTTACAATATGTTTTGCGTAATTTAGCTTTTGCTGCTTAGAAATTAAACTTTGATTTCAAAAATTTAACCTATATATTTGAATTTTATCAATTTAAATATATAGGTTTTTTGTAATGAAAACATTTTTAACTTTTCAAAAGAAATTATTTAATACTTTATTTTTAGTTTTTATTTCTTTTTCTCCCCTAGCTTTAGCCATCTCTTCTTGGACGGAAGATACGCTCTTTATTATGCCAAAAGACGGCAGGAAACCTTGGCTTGAAGCTATCAATGAAGCAAAGATCAGCATTGATATGTCGGCTTATCGCTTAAGTGACTCAAAAATTGTGGCTGCTCTTGAAAGAGCAAGTCAAAGAAACGTAAAAATTAATCTTTTATTGGAACCCGATCCTGCAGGTCATGATAAAACCAACAATGTCAAAACACCTGTTGAACGTTTAGAAACGATGAACCAGGTTAAAATATTTCATTTATCAAAAGACTTTAAACAAGCACATTATAAAATGGCTGTAATTGATAAAAGAATAGGGCTTATTAGTACAGGTAATTTAGATGAAGAATCTTTTGAAGGCATTCCTGGTAAAGAAGAGGCTTGCCGTGATTTTATCGTGCCTGTTTTTCAATCAGATACTGTTGCTGAAATGTTGCGTGTGTTTCAAGCAGATTGCAGGCATCAAAAAATTGCGCCAAATAATATTTCTCTTATTTGGGGACCAGATCATCAACGATCAGAATATGAAAGATTAATTCAATCTGCCAAGAAAAAAATTCGGATTTATCAACAAGATATTCAAGATGAAAAAATGGCAAATTTGATTGCAAATATGGCCAAAGAAGGCAAAGATGTCCAACTTATCATGATGCCTTATCCTTTTGGACATAAGGAAGATAAGAACATTCCCAATCAAAATTTGATTTTTGAAAATGGTGGAAAAGTGGGATTATGCAAAGCTCATTATATTCATGCTAAAATTATAATTATTGATGATGAAATGATGTATTTAGGATCATGCAATATGTATCCTTCTTCTCTAGATAGTGTTCGTGAACTGGGCATTTTGATCGACAATCCCAAAATCATTCAGCAAGTGATAGCGACATTTGATGAAGATTGGAATAGCTCTGACCTTATGAAAGAGAAAAGAACAAATTAAGGTTTAAAAAAATTAAACAGGTCTGAGAAATTTTCAGACCTGTTTTTGAAATTAAAGTGTTTTTTTGTTCTTCCGTCTTTTTTCAATTTTTTTCTTTTTAAATCTTAAATTTTTACTTTTCTTTGCAGCCAAATCATTAGATTTTTCGCCTAAGACAACTTCAAAAATAAGACTTCCTTTAAGGGGATCAGCTTTTAATAATTTAACTTGAAGCGTGTCGCCTAGGGTATAAATTTGACGTGTTCGTTGTCCCACCAAGCGATGATGAACAGTGTCGTGCTTAAAATAGTCATGCCTTAAGAGTCGCATGGGAATCATGCCATCAGCACCACTTTCTGCCAAACGCAAAAACATAGCAAAATCGGTGATACCCACGATACGGGCTTGGAAAACTTGACCTTGGTCTTGAGAAAGATAGGCAGACACATAACGGTCAACCGTCTCACGCTCAGCAACGGCGGCGCGTCGCTCGGTCATGCTAATACGTTCCCCCATTTCTTGAAAATCTTCATAAGCGTAAGAAAATTCTGATCCTTGAGATAACTTTAGGCTTGCCACTAAGGCGCGATGTACCAGTAAATCAGCATAACGACGAATGGGTGAGGTGAAGTGAGCATAACGGGCCAAACTCAGGCCAAAATGTCCAATATTATCGGGGCTATAAATCGCTTGAGCTTGAGTGCGCAATACCAATGTGTTGACCGCATGTATATAGGGTGTGTCCGCTGCCTTTTCAATAATATGATTAAAAAGACTGGGCTTCGGCACTTGTCCTTTGGGTAGATTGATCTCAACGCCTTTTAAAAATTCTCGTAAAGCTTCTAATTTTTCATATGTCGGTTTGTCATGGACACGGTACATGCATAAAAAGTTTTTATCACTCAATTGAACGGCTGCGGCCACATTGGCCATAATCATAAATTCTTCAATAAGACGGTGACTATCGAAACGTAGTCGTGGCACAATGCGGGTGATTTTTCCTTGATCGTCCAAATATATTCGTTGCTCAGGCAGGTCTAGATTTAACGGCTCACGCTTAATTTTACCTGCACAAAGAGATTTGTAGGCTGCATAAAGGGGCGAGATGACATCTTGGATAAAAGCAGCTGATAGTCTTGTAGGCTCGCCATCGCGTGCCGCTTGTGTCTCTGAATAGGTCAAACGTTCCGTTGAGCGCATGAGGGCTCGCGTAAAGCGATGTTTTAACAATTTACCTGTGCGATTGATCCATAAATGTGCGGCAAGACAAGCGCGATCTTCACGTGGTTTAAGCGAGCATAATTCATTGGATAAGGCTTCGGGCAACATAGGGATGACGTGATCCGGGAAATAAACGGAATTACCGCGTTTGAAGGCTTCTTGATCTAAAGCATCTTGCGAACGAACATAATGACTGACATCGGCGATCGCCACAATCAAGTGCCATCCCCCAACATTGTTGGGATCTGAATCAGCTTCTGCCCATATAGCATCATCAAAATCACGCGCATCTTCATCATCGATCGTGACCAAGGGAACAGAGCGCAAATCCTCGCGATCTTCTAAAACTGGGCTTTGAGCGTTATGTGCCAAATCAAGAGCTTCATCTGAAAAAGTGGTCGGTAAGCTATAGCTGTGAATGGCAATAAGGCTCATGGATTTAGGATCCAGAATAGATCCCAAGACACGAACAACTTGGGCCCAAGGATGTGTGCTGTGGGATGTCCGGGGAATCGGCTTTACTTCAACCAAATCGCCTTCTTTGGCATCATGTCGGTTTTCATCAGAGACATAAAATTCTTCCCGGATTTTACGTGACGTTGGGACAATATAATGGCCTTGTACTGTTGTGTGAAAAACACCCAAGATAAATTCTGGCGTTTCAACCTTGCGTAAAAACTTTAATTTTTTACCATCGGCTTTTGTGATGATTTGATCGCCAATTTGTAAACGTCGAATATTTTCGTTTTCTTCTGAAAAGCGCAACAAAGAAGGTTTAGTTGAGTCTTGAGAATCTTTAACAGGAAGACCAAGAATCTCGCCATCACTTGTAATCTCGGTAATTGTAAAGGTGATAAGAGACGAATCTGTTTTGGATGATGGGCGACTTCGCTTTTCCTTGGGCACATCAGGAATAATTTCTTTTAAAAGCTGGCGTAAATCTTGACGTGCTTGCCCCTTGATTTGATAGGTACGTGTTAAAATTTTAAGAATATCTTCAGGCTTTAACGTGTCTTTTAATTGACGGATATCGTCTGATATTTCCTGTCGAGAGGGCAATAAAATAAATGTCTTTTTTTTCACAATAGTGTTGGACCTTTTATAAAAGTTGTGCGGGCAAAAGATACGTTAAAATTTTGCCCAATTTGCTTATGTGGGTTTCTTTGACGCTGTTGATTTTTTAGCCTTTGAAACAACTTTTTTCTTTGAAACAGGTTTTGGTTTTACATCAGTTTTCTCGTCCGATGATTTGGCTTTAAAAAACGTATTTTTCTTTTCTGACACTTCTGCCAAAATTTCTAAAGCACGTCCTAATTCCACTTCTAAGATATTATCAGTCTTAGGAATTGATTTAAACCGACCTTCGTGTTTAAGATAAGGGCCAAAACGACCAATAGCAGCGGTGATTTGTTCGCCTGTTTCAGGATGAGTTCCAATGAGACGCGGCAGAGCGCCCAAAGATAAAGCACGTTCTAAAGTCACATCCTGCCAAGGCAGATCTTTGGGAATAGACACGCGTTTTGGCTTAGGTGCCGCAGTTTTTTTCTTGCCCTTGGCTCCCTTTTTGGTATCAGTAGGTGCTTCTTCCACTACAGTTTCATTCGTCCCCGCATCATCCCATTGCAAGTAAAATCCGTAGGGTCCTTTACGAAGGGTAATAGTGGCTGAGGTTACTGGATCTTGACCCAAGGTTTTGGCCTCAAAGATTTCAACGTGCGCCGCAGGATCTTGTTCTTCTGAAGAGTGGGATAGAACGCGCCGTGTATAAGGACAGGTAGGATAATTAGTACAACCGACAAAAGCACCCCATTTACCCAGTTTTAAACTCAGGCGTCCTTCATGACAAGCAGGACAGAGACGCGGATCATGACCTGATGCTTTATCTTCTTCAGATTGCGGAAAAATAAATTTTTCCAATTCTTGATCGATATGATCGATGACATCAGCAATTTTTAAATCTTTAGCTTGTCCAATGGCTAAATCAAAGTCTTGCCAGAAATTGGTCAAAACATTTTTCCAGGCCAGCTTTCCATCAGAAATATCATCAAGTTGTTCTTCAAGATGAGCCGTAAAATCATACTCAACATATTGTTTAAAAAAACGCGTCAAGAAAGCTGTGACCAAACGCCCCAATGCTTCAGGAATCAAACGTTTTTTCTCAAGAGTAACATATTTTCGCTCGATAAGCGTTGATATGATTGATGCATAAGTTGACGGCCGTCCAATCCCCAATTCTTCTAAATTTTTGACGAGACTCGCTTCAGAATAACGGGGCGGTGGTTGCGTAAAATGCTGAAAAGGCGTCACTTGATAAAGATCTAGGGACTCACCAACCTCAAGAGGTGGTAAAATACGATTTTCTTCAGACGTCTCGTCATCTAAACTTTCCTCATAAAGTTTTAAAAAGCCGTCAAACACCAAAGTTGATCCGGTTGACCGTAAAATGACCGTCTCAGCTTTGTTAGCAATGTCAACAGACACTTGATCCAGAACAGCGCTTTCCATTTGAGAGGCCAACGTGCGCTTCCAAATAAGGTCGTAAAGTTTAAATTGATCGCCATCTAAATATTGGCGCATACTTTGTGGTGTTCGCTCAATTTCCGTAGGGCGAACGCCTTCATGGGCTTCTTGGGCATTTTTTGCTTTGCTTTTGTAAACCCGAGGTGCGTTGGGCAGATAAGAACCGCCGTAACTTTTTTTAATATGATCCCGCATATCGGTAATGGCATCGGCAGATAAATTGACGCTGTCGGTACGCATATAGGTAATCAAACCTACGGTTTCACCATCCAAAGAGATGCCTTCATAAAGCTTTTGAGCAACCTGCATGGTTTTTCGGGCACCATAGCCTAATTTTCGTGATGCTTCTTGTTGAAGGGTTGATGTCGTAAAAGGGGCTGAAGGATTGCGCTTCACTTGCTTTTTTTCAACATTTAAAACGGTATAGGTATGCTTCTCAATTTCAACTTTGGCGTCCTCACTTTGTTCTTTATTAACAATTGAAAACTTTTCCAATTTTTTGCGATGCAAATATGTTAATCGACTTGATACAACCTTTTGAGGGCGACCATGAAATTCAGCTGAAATTGTCCAATACTCTCGAGACTCGAAAGCTTCAATTTCTGATTCTCTTTCTGCAATAAGCCGTAGGGCCACCGATTGAACGCGACCGGCTGATTTGCTGCCTGGTAATTTACGCCAAAGTAGGGGCGATAAGGTAAATCCCACCAAATAGTCCAAAGCGCGTCGCGCGAGATAAGCTTCTACCAATTCTTGATTTAACTCACGCGGATTGGCCATGGCTTCTAACACAGCACGTTTGGTGATTTCGTAAAACACAACGCGCTTAACATCAATATTTTTTAAAGATTTATGTTCTTCTAAAACTTCCTTGACGTGCCAAGAGATTGCTTCACCTTCACGATCCGGATCAGTGGCGAGGAAAAGTTGATCAGCGCCTTTTAAGGCTTTGATAATTTCTCTGATATGTTTGTGACCATCTTCATCAACTTCCCAAATCATTTGGAAGTGTTGGTCAGGATCAACAGAGCCGCTTTTGGACGGAAGATCTCGCACATGACCATAGCTGGCCAAAACATGATAATCTTTGCCCAAATACTTATTGATGGTTTTCGCCTTCGAGGGCGATTCTACGATAACAACTTTCATTTATACCTAAAACTTTTTCATGTATTATAAAGATTAAATGTCGGCGCGCAAGGATACTTGTTGACCTGGATGACGATCTAGGCGTCCTGCAAGCTCTAATTCTAGCAAAAGAGTCGCAATTGTGGCTGGTGGACAGGCACATTGACGAATTAATTCATTGATTTGAACAGGTGTAAAACTTAAATTCTCAAGAAGAATAGGCTTTACTTGATGCAATTGGCGTTGAAAGTCTTCGGTTGTTGTCTCAAATAAAGAATCCATTTTAGCGTTATAAAGAGTATCAGATTTTAGGAAAGAGCCTTCAAATCCTTGTATAATATCTTGTGACTTTTGTATCAATTGTGCGCCTTGTTGAATGAGTTGGTTAGGGCCATGGCACCTTGGATCTAAAGGTGATCCTGGAACTGCAAAAACCTCACGTCCTTGTTCAAGGGCAAAACGAGCTGTGATAAGCGAGCCAGATTTAAGAGCTGCTTCCACAATCACCACACCAAGGCTGAGGCCAGAAATTAAACGATTGCGTCTTGGAAAATAGGATGCGTGTGGTGTGGTGCCAAAAGGGGCTTCAGCAACAATAAGACCTTTATCCGCAATATTGTCATAAAGATTTTTATTCTCGGGCGGATAGATATGATCAACACCGCCCGCAAGCATAGCAATGGTGCCTGTTTCCAAACTTCCTTCATGTGCCGATGTATCAATACCCCGAGCCAATCCTGATGTTATCGTGAACTGATTTTCTCCCAATTCTCGGGCAAAGGTTTGGGCAATCTTTTTACCATTGAGAGAGGCATTACGCGCACCCACAATACCAATACTTTTTTGATTCAATAAATCAATATTACCTTTGACACTTAAAAGAGGCGGTGGATCATGAATTGTTTTTAAAATCTCTGGATAATTTGGGTGATTAAAGGCAATAAGTTGAGCACCAATTTTAAGATGTGCCTCGTATTCACGTTCCGCTTCATGTAAAGAGCAAATACGTAAGGTTTGCGATCGGCCACCGCGTCGTGCCCATTGGGGCAGGGCATCAAGAGCGGCGTCAATGGATTCATATCGTGATAACAATTGGAAAAAACTGATAGGTCCTACATTTTCAGAACGACTTAGACGTATCCAAGCAAGTAAATCTTGAGTTGATCCTGATTTCTTAAGAAGAAGTTTTTGAAGAGGTAAAATCAATTGTTGATTCCTTTCCTTGCCAAAGACGCATGATGTTTGCTCTATGTGTGTAAGCAATGAGTAAAGCTATGCCTAAAGACCAAAACATAAAATGTAGTCCTGAAAAATGATAAGTAGATAAGGGAAGGCTAAAGGTTGCAATCAATCCTGCCAAAGCTGATTTTCGACTCATGAGAAAAGTACCAAGCCAAAGTAACATTGCGCAAACCCCCACAGGCCATGACAGCGCAAACAAGCATCCCCCTAGTGTTGCAATACCTTTGCCACCTTTAAATTTTAAAAATACAGGAAAAATATGTCCCAAAATGACAGCCGTTGCAATTGTTAAAACAGCTGTTAATGATTCTAATTGAAAAGAATTAAGGAGGTGATCAAACAAAACAGAATGGTGATTTGCAAGATAGCGATACGTTAAAATAGCACATGCCCCTTTTGACGCGTCTAAAATCAACGTCAGTAAAGCCAGAATTTTATGGCCTGACCTTAAAACATTAGTGGCACCGATGTTACCTGAGCCTGTTGATCGGATGTCAAAACCTGAGGTAAATTGAGTCAGGACAAGACCAAAAGGAATTGATCCCAAAAAATAAGCTATTAGAACAAAAGTACAAAAAATCATTATGAGCTTTTCCTCTGTTGGCGATAAGCCTCATAAAAAGCAATGGCTGCAGCATTTGAGACATTCAAGGTGCTAAAAATAGAATGGGTGGGAAGCCGTATTAAATGATCACAATGTTCGCGTGTCAATCGGCGCATTCCTTCGCCTTCGGCACCTAAAATCAAATTTACACGTCCTTTAAAATCGCTTTGATTCAAATCTTGCGTGCCTTCTTCCGCAAAACCCATATTCCAAAATTGTGCTTGTTGAAGCTGTTGCAAAGCACGGGCCAAATTTGTTACCTGAACGAGAGAAACGTGTTCCATAGCACCAGATGCGGCTTTATAAAGAACGGGGCTGGTCAAAAGAGGCGTATGGCGTTCAGGTGTTAATAAAGCTTGAATACCAAAAGCAGCGGCTGATCTGGCAATCGCACCTAAATTATGTGGATCTGTTATCTGATCAAGGGTTGCTATAATAAATTGAGAATCTGTATTTTCAAGAATATCTTCCAAACTTTTTTCAGGCAAAGAACTAATTTGTAAAGCGAGTCCTTGGTGTACTGCCTCAGGCGAAAACAGTTGTTGAAATCGCTCGCGATCAACTTTTGTGATTTCAATTGAACCTTTTGAAGAATCAATTTTTAAATTTTTAAAACCATCGTCAGACAGATAAAGTAAGCAATGACACTGACGCCGAGGATTTTGAAGAGCAGCTTGTACTGCATGAAAGCCATAAATCCAAAAACGTCCCTCTTTTTGAATAGGAGAAGATGAATGTTTAAAAGATTTTATAAATTTTTTCATGTCATCATTGGTTAAGCAAAAATTAGATAATTTGCAAGACTTGATTTATTTTTTTATAAAAGATCGTTTTTTTGTTTCTTAGAAATCACCATATTAATATCGAAATTATAAAAATTTTGGAAGATTAAAAAATATTGCTAATTTTTAAAACAATAAAAGTTAAACTTGCTCATCGTTGCAATTCTTGCCATAAATAAGATCAATTCGGGTTGACAAAAAGCTCAAAATGCTGATAGATGCCCCTTAGTTGGTGACAACATAGCTCCTGGGGAGGGATGGCCGAGTGGTTAAAGGCAGCAGACTGTAAATCTGCCGATGTATGTCTACGTAGGTTCGAATCCTACTCCCTCCACCACTTCATAAATAGGAAGTGAAAAGAGCAAATTATATTTTAGATCGGGCGGGTGTAGCTTAATGGTAAAGCTCCAGCCTTCCAAGCTGATCACGAGGGTTCGATTCCCTTCACCCGCTCCAAAATATAGTTAAAAATATAGATCAAAAAGAATTTCTTAAAGTTAAGGTTATGAGGTAGGGAATGTCGAAAGCGAAATTTGAGCGTAACAAGCCGCATTTGAATATCGGAACGATTGGTCACGTTGACCATGGTAAGACGACATTGACGGCAGCGATCACGAAAGTGTTATCAGAGAGTGGAGGAGCTACGTTTACGGCGTATGACCAGATTGATAAGGCTCCAGAAGAGAAGGCTCGTGGTATCACGATATCGACGGCTCATGTTGAGTATGAGACAGCGAATCGTCATTATGCGCACGTTGATTGCCCAGGGCACGCGGATTATGTGAAGAACATGATCACGGGTGCGGCGCAGATGGACGGTGGTATCTTGGTTGTGAGTGCAGCAGATGGCCCGATGCCTCAGACTCGTGAACATATATTGCTAGCGCGTCAAGTGAACGTTCCTGCGTTGGTTGTGTTCATGAACAAGGTTGACCAAGTTGACGACCCTGAGATTTTGGAATTGGTTGAGTTGGAGATCCGCGAGTTATTGAGTTCTTATAATTTCCCAGGCGATGATATACCGATCACAAAAGGATCAGCATTGTGTGCGCTTGAGGGCCGCAATGATGAGATTGGCAAGCAAGCGATTCTTGATTTGATGACGGCAGTTGACACCTATATTCCTCAACCGGTGCGTGATATTGACAAGCCCTTTTTGATGCCGATTGAGGATGTGTTCTCGATCTCAGGCCGTGGCACAGTTGTGACGGGTCGTGTTGAGCGTGGCATCATTGAGACGGGTAAGGAAGTTGAGATTGTTGGCATCAAGGACACGGTCAAGTGTGTGGTGACAGGTGTTGAGATGTTCCGGAAGTTATTAGACCGCGGTGAGGCGGGAGATAACATTGGGGCACTTCTTCGTGGTGTTGACCGTGAGAGTGTTGAGCGTGGTCAAGTGTTGTCAGCGCCTGGAGCAATTAAGCCTTACAAGAAGTTTGAAGCGGAAGTTGTGATTTTAATGAAGGAAGAGGGTGGCCGTCACACGCCATTTTTTGCGAATTATCGACCACAGTTTTACTTCCGGACGACGGATGTGACGGGGACGGTTGAGTTGCCCGAGGGCACGGAGATGGTGATGCCGGGGGACAACTTGAAGTTGACGGTTGATTTGCAGAATCCGATTGCGATGGACGAGGGCTTGCGCTTTGCCATTCGTGAGGGTGGGCGCACGGTTGGGGCCGGTGTTGTCACCAAGATCCTCGGTTGATCCTTAATCATATGTGTGGAACTAAGATAAAGGCATGGTAAGTAAAAAGAACTTGCCTTTCATCTTTTTATCGTTTAGGAGTGTAGCTCAATTGGCTAGAGCGTCGGTCTCCAAAACCGAAGGTTGGGGGTTCGAGACCCTCCACTCCTGCCATTATTTAGAAAATAAAAATTTGATTGAGTAAACAATGGCAAAAACAAATCCTCTAGATTTTATACGTCAAGTACGCCAAGAAGTCACAAGAATTACTTGGCCAACGCGTAAAGAAACTTTGGTTACATCAATTATGGTAATTGTTTTATCTGTTATTGCTGCAATCTTTTTTTTGGCAGTGGATGGTATAATATCTTTTGTTATTCGTTATATTCTTGGATAGGAACTTTGCTGAATGTCAGTAACGCTTAAATGGTATGTTGTCCATGTTTATTCTGGTTCTGAAAAAAAGGTTGCAGAAGCAATTCGTGAACAGGCTCAGAAAAAAGGACTTGATGATCAAATTCCCGAAGTTTTAGTTCCTGCAGAGCAGGTTATTGAAGTTAAAAAGGGCGAAAAAGTTAGTTCTGAAAGAAACTTTTTTCCAGGATATGTTTTAGTTCAAATGAATATGACAGACGAGACTTGGCATTTGATTAAAAGTACACCAAAGGTTACAAACTTTTTGGGTGGAAAAGGAACAAAACCAAGTCCTATAAGCAAAATTGAAATGCAAAGGATTACGTCTCAAGTTGAAGAACGGGTGTCAAAACCTAAACATAAAGTTTCTTTTGAAATTGGTGAACAAATACAAGTTTGTGATGGGCCTTTTACATCTTTCAACGGTTTGGTTGAAGAAATTGATGAAGAAAAGGAACGTCTTAAGGTTTCTGTTTCTATCTTTGGAAGATCAACACCTGTAGACCTTGAATTCTCACAAGTTGAGAAAGTAAAATAGACTTGAAAATTTCAAGCGGGAGGTAACGCCATTTACCGATTACCGCTTCCTCACAAATTAAAAATATGAAGGATAATAAATATGGCAAAAAAGATTGAAGGTTATATTAAATTGCAGGTTGCTGCTGGTAAAGCAAACCCATCTCCCCCTATTGGTCCTGCTTTAGGCCAAAAAGGTTTGAACATCATGGAGTTTTGTAAGCAATTTAATGCCAAAACTCAAGAATTAGAAGCCGGTATGCCTATTCCTGTTGTCATCACAGCTTATGCAGATCGCTCTTTCACTTTTGTAATGAAAACACCACCTGTTACTTATTTTCTTAAAAAAGCTGCAGGAATTACCAAGGGCACTCAAACACCTGGAAAAGAAACTGTTGGATCTGTTACAATAGAACAAATTAAAGATATTGCTGCAAAAAAAATGGTTGATTTAAATGCAAACACTGTTGAAGCTGCGGTTCAAATGATCATTGGTTCTACCCGCTCAATGGGTCTTAAAGTTGTGGGAGAATAGGTTATGGCGCGAATGGGAAAAAGAATTTCAAAAGCTTATGAAAATCTCGATAACATTGAGTTTTTAACGCTTCCAGAAGCAATTAAGACAATTAAATCACGCGCAAGTGCAAAATTTGATGAGACAATTGAAATTGCCATGAATTTAAATGTTGATGTGCGCCGTGCAGATCAAACAGTTCGCGGCATGGTTCAATTACCTCATGGAACTGGTAAAAATTTACGGGTTGCTGTTTTTGCAAAAGATGAAAAAGCTAAAGAAGCTTTAGCAGCGGGTGCAGATTATGCAGGTTCTGATGAACTGACTAATATGATTCAAAAAGGTGAAATTAATTTTGATCGTTGTATTGCAACCCCTGATATGATGATTGTGGTTGGAAAACTTGGCAAAATTTTGGGACCTAAGGGATTGATGCCAAATCCAAAACTAGGCACTGTAACAGTCAATGTTGCTGAAGCTGTCAAAGCAGCTAAAGGTGGGCAAATAGAATACCGCGCTGAAAAAGCCGGTATTGTTCATGGCGGTGTTGGTAAAGTTAGTTTTGCTGAAGATAAGCTTCAAGATAATATTAAAATGTTTATTAATACAGTTATGAAAGCACGTCCTGCTGGTATCAAAGGAAATTATTTGAAAAAAATTTCTTTGAGTTCCACAATGGGACCTTCCATAAAAGTAGATATTAGTGAATTTTAAAAATGCTTGCTTCAAGAAATTGAAGCGCATGCCTTTATAGACAATATAAAGGTAATGACGGATGGTTCCGTCAATCTGTCAAAGACTGCAGGTTCCTTGATTAAAGGTTTAAAGAGAAATCGCCCGCATAGACCGAAGAAGCTCAAAATTGTCTTGATGACCATTATGCGCCACTCTTTGGGGCAGATCATTGTGAAACTCTAAACTTTTTAAAAGTTTAGTTAACTAAAGGAGAAAATCGTGGATAGAAACGAGAAAGCTCAAACGGTTGAGTCTCTCCGGTCCGCGTTGAAGAGTGCTGAGCTTGTGGTGCTAGCGCGTCAAAGTGGCTTAACGGTTGACGAATCCCTTGATTTGCGGCGTAAAGTCCGTGCAGCGAAAGCTCATTTTAAGGTGACCAAAAATACTCTTGTACGTTTGGCAATTAAAGATACTGTTTGTGAATCTTTATCAACTCATTTAACAGGTCCAACAGCACTTGCTTTTTCTGAAGATCCTATTGCTGCAGCCAAGGTAATTGCCGAATTTGCTAAAAAAAATGAGAAATTGGAAATTGTTTGTGGCGTAATGAACGGTTCC
The DNA here is from genome assembly GCA_050954885.1 of Janthinobacterium lividum. Lineage (GTDB taxonomy): Bacteria > Pseudomonadota > Alphaproteobacteria > Caedimonadales > Caedimonadaceae > JBPBPI01. Next base: position 28,930 of record JBPBPI010000085.1, read on the forward strand.
TTTTTGGACGCAAGTAGAATCAAAGAGTTAGCAACGCTTCCATCATTAGATGAATTGCGGGGGAAAATCGTTGGGCTTTTACAAGCACCGGGTACAAAAATTGCAGGCGTGCTTCAAGCTCCTGCTGGTCAATTAGCACGTTTGTTTGCCGCCTATGCGGATAAACAAGATTAAAAGCTAATATATAAAGAGTGATATTTAATTAATTTTAAAGGAAAAATAACATGGCTACCGAACAAAACTTAGAACAACTTATTGAACAACTATCATCATTGACAGTGCTTCAGGCTTCTGAACTTTCAAAAGCTTTAGAAGAAAAATGGGGCGTATCTGCAGCAGCTCCTATGGCAATGGCAGCTGCACCTGGAGTCGCTGCTCCAGCCGCTGAAGAACAAACTGAATTTTCAGTAATGCTCACAGAAGTTGGTGCTCAAAAAATTAATGTTATTAAGGTAGTTCGTGAAATTACAGGACTTGGTTTAGTTGAAGCAAAGACTTTGGTTGAAGGTGCGCCTAAAGCTGTTAAAGAAAGCGTCAGCAAGGACGAAGGAACGAAAATTAAAGCAAAGCTTGAAGAAGCTGGTGCTAAAGTCGAACTTAAGTAATTTCTGGTTGTTCTAAAAGAAGAAGAAGTTCAACAAAGTGTTGACTTTCTTCTTCTATATTCGTATTTACAATACCAGTATTCTTGCGTAGTGATAACACTTGCAGAATTTAAAATTTAAAAAATAACATATTTTAGTAGTATTTATTTTAAATATTTTTTTTAACATTCTGATATTTACAAAATTTTTGAGGAACGTCATCAATGGCATTTTCTTTACCCGGTCGTAAACGCATTCGTAAAAGCTTTGAACGTCTTAGTGGCGTGGCTCCTATGCCAAATTTAATTGAACTTCAAAAAAGTTCGTATGAAGCTTTTCTTCAAAGAAATGTGTCTTTTGATAAACGGGAAATGAAAGGCCTTCAGGCAGCTTTAAAATCATTTTTCCCCATTAAAGATTTTGCTGAACGTTCACAACTTGAATTTTTTCGCTATGATTTTGATTTGCCTAAATATGATGTTGAAGAATGTCGCCAAAGAGGCACAACTTATGCAGCTCCCTTAAAGGTAACCTTTCGCCTAGTTGTTTGGGATATTGATGAAGATACGGGCTCACGATCAATTCGTGATATTAAAGAACAAGAAGTCTATTTAGGTGATATGCCTTTAATGACTGAAAACGGTACATTCATTATCAACGGTATTGAAAGAGTCATTGTCTCTCAAATGCACCGTTCACCTGGTGTATTTTTTGATCATGATCGTGGCAAAAATCATAGCTCTGGCAAATTATTATTCTCAGCACGTGTCATTCCCTATCGTGGTTCTTGGCTTGATTTTGAATTCGATGCTAAAGACTTACTTTATGTACGTATTGATAGACGGCGCAAGCTTCCTGCGACCACTTTTATGATGAGTCTCAGCGATGATATGAGGCCAAAACATACTCAACAAGAGGACTCTCAAGGTAATGTCGAACGTGGCATGACGCGCGAGCAATTATTACAAGAATTTTATGATCAAATCATTTTTACAAAAACAAAAGAAGGTTGGAAAATACCCTTCCAAGTGGCTCGTTGGAAAAGTGGAAAAATTCTTCGTGATTTGATTGATGCTAAAGATGGAAAAGTCTTGCTTGAAGCTGGCGAGAAAATGACGCCTCGTCTTGCTAAGAAATTTAAAGAAGAAGGTTTAGAAGAAATATGCGTGCCTAATGAAGATCTTTTGGGTAGATTTTCAGCGGGAGATTTAATCAACGAATCAACAGGAGAAATCTATGTTGAGGCAGGAGATGAAATTACAGAAGCAATTCTTAAAAATTTGGATGATGTAGGTTTTGATGTCATTCCTACTCTTGCCATTGATCATATTCATGTAGGACCCTATTTGCGTAATACCCTTGCAGCAGATCGAAATTATTCTCGTGAAGAAGCATTGTTGGACATCTACCGTATAACACGCCCAGGTGAACCACCAACAATTGAAAGTGCTGAATCCTTATTCTACAGCTTATTTTTTGATCCAGAACGTTATGATCTTTCAGCAGTTGGCCGTGTTAAAATGAATGCACGTCTAAATCAAGAGGTTTCAGATGACATTGGGACTTTACGTAAACAAGATGTTATTGAAATTGTAAAAATTCTATTAGAGTTAAAAGATGGTCGAAATGAAATTGACGACATTGACAATCTTGGTAATAGACGTGTTCGCGCTGTTGGTGAACTTTTAGAAAATCAATATCGCATGGGACTGTCACGCATGGAACGTGCCATTCGTGAAAGAATGAGTTCAGTTGAAATTGACACAGTCATGCCCCATGATTTGATTAATTCAAAACCTGTGACAGCAGCTGTCAAAGAATTCTTTGCCTCTTCGCAATTGTCTCAGTTTATGGACCAAGTTAATCCCTTGGCGCAAGTGACACACATTCGTCGTTTGTCTGCTTTGGGACCAGGCGGTCTAACACGTGATCGTGCAAGCTTTGAAGTTCGAGATGTTCATCCAACACACTATGGCCGAATTTGTCCCATTGAAACACCTGAAGGTCCAAATATCGGACTTATCAATTCTTTGGCTACCTATGCTCGTGTTAACAAATATGGCTTTATTGAAAGCCCTTATCGTCGCGTTATTGATGCTAAAGTAACAAATGAAATTGTTTATTTATCTGCAATGGAAGAGGGTCGGTATGCGATTGCTCAGGCTGGTGCAAGTATGGATGAAAACGGTATCCTATGCGAAGATTTCGTAAGTTGTCGCAAAGCCAATGAATTTACGATTGCACCACCTCAAGATATTGACTTTATTGATGTGTCACCAAAACAATTGGTTTCAGTTGCGGCTTCTCTTATTCCATTTTTAGAAAATGACGATGCGAACCGAGCACTGATGGGATCAAACATGCAACGTCAGGCTGTACCATTGTTGAAAGCAGAAGCACCACTGGTGGGAACAGGGATGGAAAATTCTGTTGCGCGCGATTCTGGTGTTACGCTTATTGCAAAACGTGACGGTATTGTTGATCAAGTTGATGCAACGCGCATTGTTATTCGTGTTTCTGAAGATTTTGCAAAGTCAGGTTCAGTTGTTGATATCTATAATCTTCAAAAATTTCAACGTTCAAACCACAGCACATGTATAACTCAAAAACCTTTAGTATTTTCAGGAGAAACAATTAAAGCTGGTGACATTATTGCAGATGGTCCCGCGACCGATTGTGGCGAGTTGGCATTAGGACGAAATGTTCTTGTTGGATTTATGTCTTGGAATGGTTACAACTTTGAGGACTCAATTATTTTATCTGAACGTTTAGTGCGTGAAGATGTTTTTACCTCAATTCATATTGAAGAGTTTGAAATTGATGCACGTGATACCAAATTGGGCCAAGAAGATATTACACGTGACATTCCAAATGTAAGTGATGAAGCAACACGTCATTTGGACGAGGCTGGTATTGCACGTATTGGTGCCGAAGTGGAGGCTGGTGATATTTTAGTTGGTAAAGTAACACCTAAGGGTGAAACACCGATGACACCGGAAGAAAAACTTCTTAGAGCCATTTTTGGTGAAAAAGCTTCTGACGTTCGAGATACTTCTTTGCGTGTTCCCCCTGGAATTACAGGAACTGTTGTTGAAGTTCGTGTATTTTCTCGTCGCGGTGTTGATAAAGATGAGCGCGCTCTTGCAATTGAGCGAGCAGAAGTTAATAAACTTGCACAAGATCGTGATGCAGAAAAAACAATTTTAGAAAGCGCTTTTTATTCAAGGCTTGAAAAGTTATTGATGGGTCATAAGATTGTCAGTTTACCAAAGGGTGTAAAATCTGATCATTTCGGCATTGGTGATATTGTAAACAATCAATTTCTTGCGTCTATTACTCAAGGTCAATGGCGACAAGTTACAATTGATCATGAAGAAATCATGAGTGAAATTGAGAATTTGAAAAAGCAACATAATGAAGCTGTTTCAAATGTTCAAAAAAGATTTGAAGATAAAGCTGAAAAAGTACGTCGCGGTGATGAACTACCAACAGGTGTCTTAAAAACCGTTAAGGTTTTTGTGGCATCTAAGCGTAAAATTCAGCCAGGCGATAAAATGGCTGGAAGACATGGTAACAAAGGTGTGGTTTCATGTATTGTTCCGGAAGAAGACATGCCGCATATGGAAGATGGTACACCTCTTGATATTATCTTGAATCCTCTTGGCTTGCCGTCCCGTATGAATGTAGGGCAAATTTTAGAGACTCATTTGGGTTGGGCATCTGCTGGTTTGGGCAAACAAATTTCGATTATGTTGGCAGAGATGTCAAAAAATTTGAAAACTCCAGAGGATATGCGTCAATATCTTTTGAGTATTTATCCGCGTCAAGAAGATACTAAAAATATTACCAGTATGAACGATGAAACTCTTGTCGAAACAGCTGTTTCTATGATGAAAGGTGTGCCTATGGCAACGCCTGTGTTTGACGGTGCCCATGAAGATGACATTGTCAAAGAGTTAGAAAAAGGCAAGCTTGGTACATCAGGTCAAGTCAAACTTATAGATGGTCGATCGGGAGCGTATTTTAAGAGGTCTGTGACTGTTGGATACATTTATATGCTTAAATTATCACATATGGTAGATGATAAGATTCATGCACGTTCTGTAGGACCATATAGTCTTGTGACACAGCAGCCTTTAGGTGGTAAAGCTCAGTTTGGTGGTCAAAGATTTGGAGAAATGGAAGTATGGGCACTTGAAGCATACGGAGCGGCCTATACGTTGCAAGAAATCTTGACGGTTAAATCTGATGATGTATCAGGACGTACTAAAGTTTATGAATCTATTGTTCGAGGCGATGACGCTTTTGAATCAGGTATCCCAGAATCTTTTAATGTTCTTGTCAAAGAAATGAAATCTCTTGGACTGAATGTTGAAATGGGTGAATCCAACAACGAAACAAAATTATTAAATAATTTGGAAGCTTAACAGTTTTCTCTCAGGAGTTTGAAATGAAAGATTTGATTAATATCTTCGGCCAAAATAAGGGGCCTTCAAGTTTTGATCATATAAAGATCAGCATCGCAAGTCCTGAGAAAATTCGGGCTTGGTCATTTGGGGAAGTAAAAAAACCTGAAACGATTAATTATCGTACTTTTAAACCAGAACGCGATGGTCTTTTTTGTGCGCGAATTTTTGGACCTGTTAAAGATTACGAATGTCTTTGTGGTAAATACAAAAGACCAAAATTTAAAGGACTTGTTTGCGAAAAATGTGGTGTTGAAGTCACACATTCAAAAGTGCGTCGTGAGCGTATGGGGCATATTGAACTTGCAGCTCCTGTGGCACACATTTGGTACATTAAATCGCTCCCCAGCCGTGTTGCAATGCTTTTAGATCTTTCTATGAAAGAATTAGAAAAAGTACTTTATTATGAAAATTATATTGTTATAGAGCCAGGTCTTACACCATTTAAAGAACGTCAATTGTTGACGGAAGATGAATGGAATAATGCGCAAGATGAATATGGTGAAGAATCTTTCACAGCAAGCATCGGTGCTGAAGCTTTTAAAACCATGCTTTCAGCCATTAATTTAGATATCGAACAAAAACGTTTGCGTGAAGAATTAACAGATACAAATTCTGAAATGCGACGTAAAAAGCTTGTGAAAAGACTTAAAACAATTGAAGCTTTTTTAAATTCAGGAACTCGGCCAGAATGGATGATTTTGGATGTCATTCCAGTGATGCCCCCTGAATTAAGGCCTTTGGTTCCACTTGATGGTGGACGTTTTGCAACGTCAGATTCAAACGATCTTTACCGACGCGTCATCAATAGAAATAATCGCCTGAAAAGACTTATTGATTTAAGAGCACCTGATATTATCGTCCGCAACGAAAAACGTATGTTACAAGAGGCAGTAGACGCTCTTATTGATAATGGTCGTCGTCAACGTCCGATTGCTGGTGCAAATAAAAGACCTCTCAAGTCTTTAGCAGATATGTTAAAAGGAAAACAAGGACGTTTCCGCCAAAATCTTTTAGGTAAACGTGTTGATTATTCAGGTCGTTCAGTCATTGTTGTTGGGCCTGAACTTAAGTTACATCAATGTGGTTTGCCAAAGAAAATGGCACTTGAACTTTTTAAACCTTATGCTTATGCCCGTTTGGAACGTTATGGATTAGCAAGTACAGTTAAAGCTGCAAAACGTATGGTTGAACGTGAACGTCCGGAAGTATGGGATATTTTGGAAGAAGTTATCCGTGAGCATCCAGTATTTTTAAACCGTGCGCCGACCTTACATCGATTGGGAATTCAAGCTTTTGAACCTGTTTTGGTTGAGGGTAAGGCAATTCAACTTCATCCTTTGGTATGTGCGGCTTTTAACGCAGATTTTGATGGCGATCAAATGGCGGTTCATGTGCCATTGTCACTTGAAGCACAGTTGGAAGCACGCGTTTTAATGATGCCAACCAACAATATTTTAACGCCTGCCAGCGGTCGTCCTATTATTTTACCAACAAAAGATATTATTTTAGGCCTTTATTATCTAACTCTTATGCGTGAGCAAGAATTAGGTGAAGGAATGATTTTTAGTAGTGTTGGCGAAATTGAACATGCATTGGAAGAGGGCGTTCTCTCGCTTCACGCAAAAATCAAGGCACGATATAAAGGTGTTAATGATCAAGGCCAGCCTCATAATCAGATTGTCGAAACAACGGCAGGACGTATGATTTTGTCTGATTTATTGCCGCGTCATCCTCAAATTAAATTAGAATTGATCAATTGTCTTATCACCAGCAAAGATGTCACTCATTTGGTTGACATGGTTTATCGTCATTGTGGTCAAAAAGAAACAGTCATTTTTGCTGATCGTCTTATGGGACTTGGATTTAAATATGCCACAATTTCAGGTATTTCATTTGGTAAAGATGATCTTTTAATTCCTAAAGAAAAAGAAAAATTTGTCTCTGATACTTATGACATGGTTGGTAAATACGAACAGCAATATCTTGATGGATTAATCACACAAAACGAAAAATATAACAAAGTGGTTGATACTTGGGCGCAATGTACTGAAAATGTGGCTCAGGCTATGATGAAAGGTCTTTCTCAATCTGTACCAGGTCAAGAAGTTAATTCTGTTTACATGATGGCTCACTCAGGGGCACGTGGATCAGCCGCCCAAATGCGTCAATTGGCTGGAATGCGTGGACTTATGACGAAACCATCTGGCGAAATTATTGAAACGCCTATTATTTCGAACTTTAAAGAGGGCTTAACTGTTCTTGAATATTTTAATTCAACACATGGTGCACGTAAGGGATTATCTGACACTGCTTTGAAAACAGCAAACTCAGGTTATCTAACACGTCGTCTTGTAGACGTGGCTCAAGATTGTGTCATTATTAAAGATGATTGTGGAACGGAAAAAGGAATTACTGTTAAGGCAATTGTTGAAGGCAGTGAAATATTAACACCGCTTAGTGAAAGAATTTTAGGTCGTACAGCACTTAACAATATTGTTGATACGTCAACCAGTCAAGTTATTGTCCCTGCAGGATCTATTATTGAAGAGCCTCATTTAGAATTCATTGAGCAAACAAGCATTGATGAGATTCGTATTCGGTCTCCATTAACTTGTGAAACTGAAATTGGTATTTGTGCTACATGTTATGGACGTGATCTTGCGCGTGGTATCAAAGTTAACATGGGTGAGGCAGTTGGTGTTATTGCGGCTCAATCAATTGGTGAACCTGGAACTCAGCTAACAATGCGTACTTTCCACATTGGGGGAGCGGCACAAGGTGTTGGTGAAAAATCGAATATTGAAGCATCTTTTGACGCTGTTGTTGAAGTAAATAATCGAAACCTTGTTCTCAACAGTGAAGGTATTGCGATTGTTATGAGTCGTTATTGTGAGATTATTCTTAAAGATGATAAAGGTCGTGAACGCGCTCGATATAAAGTTCCTTACGGTGCCAAACTTTTAACAGATGAAGGTACAGAAGTTAAAAAAGGTCAACGTATGGCAGAATGGGATCCATTCACTTTGCCAGTAATTACTGAAGCCGCTGGTATTGTACATTTTATTGACTTAGTAGAAGGTTTATCAATGCGAGAATCTGTTGATGACACAACAGGTATTTCAAACCGCGTCATCATTGATTGGCGTCAACAATCAAGAGGAGCCAATTTAAAACCTCGAATTGCTTTACGCGATAAAAATGGCGATCCATTAATGCTAGCAACAGGTGCTGAAGCACGTTATATTTTACCCGTTGATGCCATTTTGAATGTTGAAAACGGTTCTGTTGTTCAAGCTGGTGACGTTATTGCACGTATTCCAAGAGAAAGCTCTAAAACGCGAGATATTACCGGAGGTCTACCACGTGTTGCGGAACTTTTTGAAGCACGGATGCCGAAAGATCATGCAATTATCAGTGAGATTGAGGGTCGTGTAGAATTTGGAAAAGATTATAAAACTAAAAGGAGGATTTTAATCAATCCTTTGGATGAAAGTCTCGAGCCAAGTGAATATATGGTACCAAAGGGACGTCACGTTGCTGTTTTAGAAGGTGATCTTGTCAAAAAAGGCGAATTGTTAGTTGATGGAAATCCTGTACCTCATGAAATCTTGAGAATTCTTGGTGTTGAAGATCTTGCTCTTTTCTTAATAGAAGAAATTCAGGAAGTTTATCGTCTTCAAGGTATGAAAATTAACGATAAACATATTGAAATCATTGTAAGACAAATGCTTCAAAAGATAGAAATTGAAGATGCTGGTGATAGTATGTATATGGTTGGTGAACAAGTGAATCGACGTGAGTTTGAAGCTAATAATGTTAAACTTATGGCTGAAGGAAAGAAATTACCTAGATTTCATTCAGTTCTTCAAGGTATTACAAAGGCTTCTTTACAAACAGAATCATTTATCTCTGCTGCTTCCTTCCAAGAAACAACACGTGTTTTGACAGAAGCAGCGGTCGCAGGAAAAAAAGATAACTTACTTGGTCTGAAGGAAAACGTCATTGTTGGACGTTTGATACCAGCAGGTACTGGAAGTGTAATTAATACCTTAAAACAACATGCTCTTAAACTTGATACTGATGAAATTGAAAAAATATCTCAACAAACAAAATTAAGTGTTTAAATTTTTTAAGGGTGAAATATGAATCAAAGCTTGACTCAGTCCAACAGACTGAATTATGATGCCGCGATTACAAGATATATATTTGAACAAAATAAAGTTATTTTTAAGCCCAAAGGCTTAGAAATATTTTAAACGCAAGTTATAAAAAATATCCTTTTTTGGATATAAATAAGATTTTAAGAAAGGAATAGGCTGAATGCCGACGATCAACCAGCTGATTCGTAAACCTCGAGAAAAAGGGGTGACCCGTAATAAGGTTCCTGCTATGCAATCATGCCCTCAAAAGCGTGGTGTATGTACACGTGTAAGTACAACAACGCCGAAGAAACCAAACTCAGCTTTGCGTAAAATTGCCCGTATTCGTCTAACCAATGGTTTTGAAGTCACTGGTTATATTCCTGGAGAGGGTCATAATCTTCAAGAACACTCCGTTGTTATGATCCGCGGTGGTCGTGTAAAAGATTTGCCAGGTGTTCGTTATCATATTATTCGTGGTGCTCTAGATACTCAAGGTGTTCAAAAGCGTCGTCAAGGACGTTCAAAATATGGCGCAAAGCGTCCAAAGTAGGAGAATAAAATGTCACGTAGACATGCGGCTGAAAAACGCGAAGTTTTGCCCGATGCCAAATTTGGCGATATTGTTGTTACAAAATTTATGAACTGTATCATGGAAGATGGAAAAAAATCTCTTGCTGAACGTATTTTGTATGGTGCTTTTGAAATTATGCAAAAGCGCACAGGTAAGGATCCTTTAGAGCAATTTCATGAAGCTTTAGATAACGTACGTCCTGCTGTTGAAGTAAGATCAAGGCGTGTGGGCGGAGCAACTTATCAAGTTCCAGTTGAAGTACGTCCTATACGATCTTCTGCACTTGCTATACGTTGGTTGGTTCATACAGCACAAAAGCGTTCTGAAAAAACAATGACAGATCGCTTGGCTGCAGAAATTTTGGAAGCATCACAAAATCGCGGTGCAGCAATTAAGAAACGTGAAGACACACATCGTATGGCAGAAGCAAACAAAGCTTTCTCTCATTATCGTTGGTAAGTTAACGAAGGCAAAATTAAAAAATGGCAATGGCACGTATTACTCCCCTCGAAAAGTACCGCAATATTGGTATCATGGCTCATATTGATGCAGGAAAGACAACCACAACTGAACGGGTTCTTTACTATACAGGTAAATCTTATAAGATTGGAGAAGTTCACGAAGGTTCAGCGACAATGGACTGGATGGAACAAGAGCAAGAGCGTGGTATTACAATCACATCAGCCGCAACAACATGTTTTTGGCGTGATCACCGTATTAATATTATTGATACACCAGGCCACGTTGATTTTACAATTGAAGTTGAAAGATCATTGCGCGTTCTTGATGGTGCTGTAGCTGTTTTTGATAGTGTCGCAGGTGTCGAGCCTCAATCTGAAACTGTCTGGCGTCAAGCTGACAAATATCATGTTCCACGCATTTGTTTTGTTAACAAAATGGATCGTACTGGGGCAAATTATTTCCGTACTGTTGAAATGATGGTAGGTCGACTCGGTGCAAATCCTGTTTTGTTGCAATTGCCTATTGGTGCAGAAAGCGAATTTGTAGGTATTATTGATCTTATTGAAATGAGAGCAGTTCGTTGGAAAGATGAGAATCTCGGCGCAGAATTTGTTTATGAAAATATTCCGGCCGACATGCTTGAGCAAGCAAAAATATACCGTTCAAAACTTGTTGAATCAGCTGTTGAATTAGACGACGTGGCTCTTGAAGCCTATCTTGGTGGTCAAGAACCAGATTCAGATACATTACGTAAATGTTTGCGTATTGGTACGCTTAGTGAAAAATTTGTACCTGTTCTTTGTGGATCTGCTTTTAAAAATAAAGGTGTTCAACCTTTACTTGACGCAATTATTGATTTTCTTCCTTCTCCTAATGATATTGGAGAATCTAAAGGAACAAGTTTAGAGGGTGATGTTGATATAATTCGTAGTGTTTCAGATGATGAGCCTTTTTGTGGATTGGCTTTTAAAATAATGACAGATCCTTTCGTTGGATCTTTGACCTTCGTTCGTGTTTATTCTGGTGTTATTGAAAGTGGAGATCACGTTCTTAATTCTATTAAAGATAAAAAAGAACGTATTGGCCGTATGCTTTTAATGCACGCGAATAGTCGTGAAGATATTAAAGAAGCCAGAGCTGGTGATATTGTAGCTATACCAGGTTTAAAGATAACAACGACGGGCGAAACGTTGTGTGATCCTCAAAAACCAATTATTCTTGAACGAATGATATTTGATGATCCTGTTATTGAAGTTGCTATTGAGCCTAAGACAAAGGCTGATCAAGAAAAATTAGGTCTTGCTTTATCGCGTTTGGCACAAGAAGACCCCTCATTTCGTGTAAGTTCTGATCCAGAAAGCGGTCAAACAATTATTAAAGGAATGGGTGAACTTCACTTAGAAATCAAAGTTGATATCTTAAAACGTGATTTTAAAGTTGATGCAATTGTTGGTCAGCCCCAAGTTGCTTACCGCGAAACAATCACCAAGTCTTATGAAATTGATTATACACACAAAAAACAAAGTGGTGGTGCGGGACAATTTGCACGAATTATCGTTCGTTTTGAACCTCAAGAACCTGGAACAGGATTCGTTTTTGAAAGCAAAATTGTTGGTGGGTCTGTTCCAAAAGAATATATACCGGGCGTGCAAAAAGGACTTACTCAAGCAATTGATACAGGTGTCATAGCTGGTTTTCCTGTCATTGATTTTAAAGCCGTTTTGGTTGATGGTGCTTATCATGATGTTGACTCTAGCGTATTAGCGTTTGAAATAGCTGCACGTGCTGCTTTCCGAGAAGGTATCCCTAAAGCTTCACCAAAATTGCTTGAACCCATTATGAAAGTTGAAGTTGTTACGCCAGAAGAGTATATGGGTGATGTAATTGGCGATTTAAACAGTCGACGTGGTCAAGTGAATGGTATGGATCAGAGAGGTAATGCACGAGTTATTAATGCAAAAGTGCCTCTTGCAAATCTTTTTGGATATGTCAATACTTTACGCTCAATGAGTCAAGGTAGAGCACAATTTACAATGTTGTTTGATCATTATGATCAAGTGCCTCAACATGTTGCAGAAGAAATTAAAGCAAAAAACGCTTAAAAATTAAAAAAGATTTTTGAAAAAAGGAAATTAAAGAATGTCGAAAGCGAAATTTGAGCGTAACAAGCCGCATTTGAATATCGGAACGATTGGTCACGTTGACCATGGTAAGACGACATTGACGGCAGCGATC
>JBPBPI010000086.1:0-3421 GCA_050954885.1 Janthinobacterium lividum
TGCCATCTACAATTTACGTTAACGGCAAGACTATCGCCGTCCCAGGCGCCTACTCCACGGTGGACGCTACGGGGCTGGACACAATCGGGCTGACTGCCACCGGCATCGTCGCGCTGATTGGCACGGCGAGCGGCGGCAAACCGTATACCTCGATTGAGGGCGTTGGCGATTTCACGGTGCTAAAACAGCCCGCACAAGCCGCGCGTGTCTTCAAAGGCGGCGATTTGCTCGAAGCCGCAGCGATGGCTTTCAACCCCTCTAGCGACTCAGACATCCAGGGCGGGGCGCAGCAGGTTGTAGCACTTAAGGTTAATCCTGCCACGCAGGCATCGCTGTCGCTCGAATCAGGCAGCGTGACCTTCACAAGTGCTGACTACGGCGCGGCAATGGACAATATCACCATCCAGGTTGCCAACGGCTCTGTCAGCGGCACGATGGTCATCATCACAGATGGCGTCAGCACGGAAGTCGGCGACAATCTCGACAACTCTAATGCCGAAGCCGTGGTGAATTGGGTCAACACGAATAGTCGACTCGTCACGGCAGACACGGTGAAAACACCCGTGAGCGTAGAGGGCCAAGATCTCACTTTGTCCGTCACGCCCGTCAATGCCGGTGTTGAATACGGTTTGGTCTGCAATGGGCAGGGCGCAGGCTACACAGCCGTCAACGGCGATGGCGTCGAGCAGGTGATTCGCGCGTTGTATGCAAATCTGAATTCAAATGCATCCACTCTCGGACTGGTTTTCTCGGTCGTGCAGCTGAATGGTACGTTTGCGCTGCGCATTCTGCCGCAGCACGCAGGAGGCGCGGTCAACATCAATCCGGCCGAGCGCGTACAGATTCAAGCTTCGCCGTCGGTCCAAATCTCGGACGGCACCCCTGCCGCTTTGCCCAATATGAGCGCAACAGCATTGGCAGGCGGTTCTGAAGGTGTTGCGACCTTTCAAGACTGGCAGAACTGTTTAAATCTGCTCAAGCAGCTGCGCGTCAACACCATCGTGCCTCTGACCCAAAACGCTGCCGTCCACAGCGCAACAGATGCACATTGCGCGTACATGTGCGGCATCGGGCGCAGCGAGCGCGACGCCGTGGTCGGAATTGGCCCAAGCGCCAGCACGACCCTGCCGACCAAATCTGACCTGATTACAAAAATTCAGTCGCTCAACACGCGCAATTTACGATGCGTGGGGCAAAGCGTGACTCGATACAACACATCGGGCGTGCTCACTGTATTTGGCCCTCAGTTCCTCGCGGTGCTGGCTGCCGGTATGCAGGCAGGCGGCGCGCCGGGCTTGAGCCTGACGCACAAGGTGCTTAACTGCATTGCCGTTGGTCAGGACAGCAGCTGGAACACGGTCGACGATTCGGACGAATTGATTTTGTCGGGGCTTTTGTTCACCGAATTGAAGAACGGCATCGGTATTCGCTGGGTGCGCAACGTCACGGCTTATCTGGGCAGCAACAACAGCGCCTACTCGGACGGCGGCGTGAACAACGCAGTCAACTTTGCTGTCTACACAGTGCGCAATGCAATCGAGTACGCCATTGGACGCGAACTGTTTTCGGGCACGCCGAACTCAATCTCTGCCATTGCAGCGCGTGAGCTTTCGTTGCTTTTAAAGCAGGGCATAATTGCCGCGTACCAGATTCCGACAGTCGTGGCAGACCCCGATGCGCCAGACACATTGCTTATCGACCTGCCCATCGCACCGACGCAGACAATCAACTTTATTAATCTGACTGTCCATCTGGACACAGCATCGCAGATCGCCACCTTGGCGGCGGCGTAAGGAGAAACAATGGCTGCGAACGCTTTGCCGGATGTCCCAACTGGAGCCAGATGCGTCTTCAAGATTAACGGTCAGACGCTTATGTACGCGCGTTCGGTCGCAATCTCGGAGCAGATCGACTACCAGCCAGTCAACGTGCTCAACGATGTGCGAGTGGCCCAATTTGTGCCGACCGCCTATCGCGTGACGCTGACTGCCTCGACCATTCGCCTTGTCGGCACCACGCTCAAGAGTCTCGGGTTTTTTGCCAAGACAGGGCAGGACAGCACAACACAGCTTCTGAGCATCCTCAACATTGGCGAACTAGTCGCCGAATTGCAGGATAGCGTGTCGGGCAAAACGCTTGCCACCGTCAATGGTGTGAAGATTGCTTCGCACAATTTCTCGGTGGACAGCCAAGGCATGATTTCTGAGGACGTGGAGTTTGTTGCAGTTAGCGTTTCTGATGAGAGCGAAACGGCCTAAAAAAAGCACCTTTGAACTGAAAATCTTGAACTAAACATCTAGACGCATCATTCCCTCCAATGTAGAACACGGCGGAGGGAATGATGCAACAAGAAAAAAAATGTGCTGTATGTAAAGCGCCCGTGCATGGGTCCGCTAATTGCTGGAGATGCAGTGATTGCGTATCAAAAAACGCCTATCCATCAGGCTGGCCGAAGCCTCCGCTCTGCGCTTGCGGGTGTGGCGAGCCCGTGCGTTGGCATGGGGCAAAGTCGGCATCAGGACGTTGGGCAAAATATTGTGCCTCACATCATCTGAAAGGCAACAGTCATAAAAAGGGGCGTAAGAACTCAAACGTCGCACCTAAAAGAAAAATAAATTATCAGTGTGAGTGGTGTCAAAAGCTTTTTGAGCACGATGAGCTAAATCGCAAATATTGCAGCCGAGCGTGTTATCACGCGGCAAGTTCATCGGAGCGAAACAGTCGATTCAAACAAAACAAGATTCGCGTAACTCCCCTGAACAAGCGGCGATTAACTTGTTTGGCGTGTAGCGAGCAGTACACTCCCGACAAACCTTATCAAAATAGATGTCGCCCTTGTCTGGACGACCCTGCACGCGCTGCTCCCTTGTGCGAGTGTGGCTGCGGAGAGCCTGTGTCGTGGCAGCGAGGACTTGGGAAGGGCTGGGGTTCGTTCATTCAGGGTCATAGAATCCGTGTGCACAAGATGGCAGTCAAACGTATCTATGATTTTCGCGACTGCAACGAATGTTGTCAGCGATACAAGATGCGCAAAAACGACAATGGGTTTTGCAGTCGAATATGCAAAATTAATAGCAGGGCCGGTGAGATCTTCGAAGTGCGTCAGGGCGCCGGACAAATGTATCGGAAGATAAGATTGCGCGGCGGAGGCGCCGAATGGGAACATCGTGCTGCTCTGCGCGCTCATATGAAGCGAGACTTTCGTAAAGGCGAGGTTGTGCACCACGTCGACCACGATGCGCAAAACAACAAAGCCTCGAATCTATTCCTGTTCCACTGCCAAAAATGTCACAATTTCTTTCATCAGCACGATTTCCCGCTGCGATATCAGTATGAAGAAGCACATCAAGTTGACCCTAACCCCGTGGTAGCCGACACTGAGAGCCAACAGGAGCCCACATGACCTTTGAACTCGGCAACA
>JBPBPI010000087.1:0-5692 GCA_050954885.1 Janthinobacterium lividum
TCTATATCCATTGAGGGAACTCCTGATGTTTAAGTCTCAAGAGTTTACCTCAATACTAATGATCTTTTTTAATTATCCTTAAACGCAACTCGGGTTAACAAAGAAATTCACTTAGAAAAAGATCGTTATTTTTATAATCCTAAAACAAGTGATTTTATATTTTGTCAATCGGCTGCAACAAAAGTGGGTTATCGAGCCATAAAAGTAAAGGCAATTGGTCTTGAAATGAGTGAGGAAGAAGGTGGAGCATTAGATGCTATGGATGATGAAGCTGTTCAATATTTTCTTTTAAAAGGTAGAAAATACCCCGCTTTTTGCTGGACTGAAAAATATGATAAATATAGAGATTCTGATCCAGAATTAAGTGAAACATTCACAAATTCATTAATACAAATATTAAAAATCTTAACAAATAAATAATATTAATGTATCGAATAAATCAGATCAATGAATGATAGATATCATGGTTGATTTATTCGATAAAAACCAAAAGTAGTCTAGTAGGTTCAAGTTTTCCTCTGCTTTCAAAGATCATCACATTTCATTGGATATTTTACCCATGATAAAAAATCCTGCAGCTAGGAAATTTTTGCCGCTTTACCCCGTTTTATTAACCGTCTTTTAATTTATCACCGCTATGTTGGGTCATGAATTTAGAAATAAGTTCAAAAAATTTAAATTAAATACGAGGTTTTTGTGGGTTCATTTATCGAAACTCTTAAAAATTTAGGGCTTGTCAAACTGGGGATTATTGCCGCGGTATTGATGGGGCTAGCCGGCGGCCTTTATTACACGGGACAAAGGTATTCAGAACCTGACATGGCGTTGATGTATTCTGAATTAGACATGGCAAATGCCAGCAAAATTGTCTCACGCATTGAAGGTTTGGGCATACCGGTTGAATTGCGCGGCGCAGGCACTCAAATATATGTCCCCGCTGATAAAGTCGCGCGTTTACGCATGGACATGGCGGAAGCGGGTCTTCCCAGAGGTGGATCGGTGGGTTATGAAATTTTTGATAAAAGTGAAGCATTGGGTACTACCGGGTTTGTTCAAGACATTAATCATCTTCGCGCCCTTGAGGGAGAGCTCGCCCGCTCGATCTCTTCCTTAAGTCACGTTGAAAGTGCCCGCGTTCATTTGGTGTTGCCACGCCGTGAATTATTCGCCCGTGAACGACAAGAGCCGAGTGCCTCGATCATTTTAAAGATCACAGGCCCTGGCAGGCTTAATCAAGCCAAAGTTCAATCCATTCAACATTTGGCGGCCTCAGCGGTACCTGATTTAAGTCCCGAGCGTGTGTCAATTGTTGACGATCATGGCAATCTCTTGGCCCGTGGCAACGGCAGCAATGAGGGAAATAATGCCAGCAATTTAGACGAAGCCAAAGTCGCCTATGAAAATCGTCTCTCACAAACCATTTTAAACTTGGTAGAAAAGTATGTGGGATTTGGCAAGGTTCGCTCTGAAGTATCTGCCGAACTAGACTTTAATCGTCTAACCGAAAATACCGAAAAGTATGATCCAGACGGCCAAGTTTTAAGATCCAGTCAAACGGTCGAAGAGGGCGACAGCAGCTCCGATGGCAGCGGTGGCAAAGAATCGGGTGTTCAAGGCAATATCCCCAATGCCGCTAGTACGGCTGGTGGAAAATCATCGGCTCAATCTAAAAAAACCGAAGAGACCATGAATTATGAAATTTCCAAATCGGTCACAACCCATGTCAAAGAAACCGGTGGAATCAAAAGATTATCGGTGGCAGTCATGGTGGATGGAACCTATACCAAAGGCGCCGATGGTAAAGAAGTTTACGCCCCCCGTCCCGCGGCCGAGATGGAACAATTGAAAAAACTGATCGCATCGGCCATTGGATTCAGTACAGAACGTAAGGATCAGTTAGAAGTTGTCAACATGCGGTTTGCGCCTGTAGATGATATGGAAGGCACGTCGGCGACTCAAGACACAATTATGGGATTCAATCGTCACGACGTTATCAGGTTGATTGAAACCTTGGTTTATGGATTTTTGGGACTTCTTGCCCTTCTTTTGGTCATCCGTCCCCTTATCATGAAGATCTTAAATGCAGTTGATACTCAAAAGTTTAATACAACAACCACGCTCAATGCTAATGGCGCGACGGCCAGTATTGGTGCCAGTAATGTGTCTCAAGGCAACATGATTGCGGGGCCTCAACAAAACACCATGGCTTTACCAGGATCGACTGGGGGATCGTCGGTGCCGGCTTTGGGGGCACCTCTTGCTGCCAATGAAGAGGGTAAAATAGGCGGCGATACCGCCATTGAACAGATGATTACCATGAAGAAAATTGAAGGTCAGCTTCGCGCATCGTCAATTCAAAAGGTGGGAGATATTATTGAAGAACGTCCCGATGACGCTGTGACTATTGTCCGTAACTGGATGTATGAGGCCAAATCATGACAACATCTGCTTTACAAAACACGGCACCTTTGGCGCCTCAAAAATTAAAGGGGATTGAAAAAGCTGCCGTATTGCTTTTGGCACTTCCTGACAATTTGGTGGTTAAAGTTTTCTCTAAATTAGACGTCATTGAAGTCAAAGAACTGTCTCAACGTATGGCCATTTTAGGTCGGGTTCGTGCGGACACCGTTGAGACTTTACTGATGGATTTCGTCGAACAAGTGGGATCATCTGGTTTGGTTTATGGATCTTATGAAAACACCGAACGGTTGTTGGATAAGTTGTTTGATAAAACCAAAGTCAAAGAAATCATGGACGAGATCCGCGGACCCGCAGGACGTACCATGTGGGAAAAATTGGGCAATGTATCAGAAGATGTTTTGGCCAGCTTTTTGAAAAACGAATATCCGCAAACCATTGCGGTGGTTTTGTCGAAAATCAAACCAGAACATGCCGCTCGCGTCTTTGGTCTTTTGCCAGAAAATATTGCCTACGAAGTCATGAATCGAATGTTGCGCATGGAAGTTGTACAAAAAGATATTTTAAACGATGTTGAAAACACTCTTCGGGTTGAATTTATGACCAATTTAGCGCGCACGTCTCAGAAAGATCCCCACGAGCAAATGGCTGAAATCTTTAATTCTTTCGATCGCTCGGTTGAGGGTAAATTTATGTCTGCCCTTGAAAATAAAAATCCTGAGAGTGCCGAGCGCATCAAGTCACTCATGTTTACCTTTGACGATTTAATGAAGCTGGATACATCCGGCATCCAAACATTGATCCGGGTTGTCGACAAAGAGAAGTTGGTTTTGGCTTTAAAAGGTACATCCGACGGCATTAAAGATTTATTCTTTAAAAATATGTCTGAACGCTCTCGTAAACTCATGAAAGATGAGATGCAAGATTTGGGAATGGTACGATTGCGCGCGGTTGATGAAGCCCAGCAAGAAATTGTTTTGGCCACCAAAGATTTGATCAGCCGCGGTGAAATTAATATGGCTGAGGGGGGCGCAGACGATGAACTCATCGGTTAATTCAACACCCAAAAATTCCACGAATCTATTGACGGATTCAACCGCACCTCAAGGTGATTTTAAAAGATTTACCTTTGGTCAAGTCTTCGCGGGTGAACAAGAACTGAAGCGTCGTCAAGACTGTATTTACCAAGAAGATGATATGCAAGCCGCCAAATTGGCCAGCCACAGCCAGGGCGAGCAAGTAGGGTATTTAAGGGGACGTCAAGAAGCTGAGGCAAGTTTGCTGCGTCAATGTGCAGACCTTATAGCCCATCATTTGCAAGAATTGATTTTGTCGCAAAAAAGATTGGAAGCAAATGCCCACCAAGGCGTGGCTCAATTAACTCTTGACGTATTGCAAACGCTTTTACCAACCTATGCCCATCAAGGGGCCCAACAAGAGGTCACAGAAATTATACGCGAGGCCTTTCAAACCATCGAAACATCTAAAATGGTAATTTATGTTCATCCCGATTTAAAAGATTTTTTAGAGAAAGATCTTGAGAATCTACTAACCAGTGTTGGACGAGACATTGATGTGTCTCTTCAAACATCAACTCGATTAAATGAAAATTTTGATCTTTCCGATTGCCGCATTGAATGGCAAGGGGGGGACTTGAGCGTCGCGAAAGCCGTTTGAGAGAAGAAATTGAAAAATCTCTCAGCAGACTTCGTCACCATGATGTATCTGACAACTTTTTATCCTCTGAAGAAGGAGCCTAATAATGAACGAGCAAAAAACAGAAGTCCAAGGTCAAGTGCAGATTCAAAAGCAAACCCAAAGTATGGACGGCAATGGGACGCAAGTGATGGAGCAACGCCAATTTTCGGCGACAACGTCAGGCTCAGGATCAGATGATCTTAACTTGCCACGACTGGGGGCCGAAGATTCTGATGCCATAGATGGCTTTAACTCGGTTAAGCCTTCTTCCTTTGATTTGTCAGCCGTGTACGACATCCCCGTTCAAGTTTCTGCTGTTTTAGGACGCGCCACCATGCAAGTCAATCAGCTTTTGAAACTGGGGCGGGGTGCCGTGATCGAACTTGATCGCAAAGTGGGTGAGGCAGTTGATGTGTACGTCAACAATCGTTTGGTTGCCCGCGGCGAAGTTGTGGTAGTGGGTGAACATTTAGGCATCACAATGACAGAAATTATCAAAACGGACCGTTTGTAAAATGAAAAAGTGAGGAGTCAAAGATGCGTCTTCTGATCGTGGGATCACTTGAAGGTCACATTGCCACCGCCAGTCAAATTGCCCTTAAGCGCGGGGCCACCGTGATTCATGTTGATGATATTGATATGGCACTCAATACTCTTCGTGCGGGACGGGGTGCTGATTTGATTTTGATGGATGTTCATTTAAGCGTCAGAACGTTGTTTAATGCCCTGAAGACAGAACGATTTTTTATCTCAATTGTGGCATGTGGCGTTGACACCAGTAAAGACTTGGCGGTTGATGCCATTCGCTCAGGTGCCAAAGAGTATCTTCCCCTGCCGCCCGATGCCGATCTTATTGCCGCGGTCCTTGAAGCCGTGGCGCGAGAAGATAAAAAATTAATTGCCTATGATCCGCTGATGAAAAGTACCATAAGGTTGGTGGAACAAATTGCCCCCAGCGATGCCAGTGTTTTAATTTCAGGCGAATCAGGCACGGGAAAAGAAGTCATTGCCCGTCATATTCATGAAAAAAGCCGACGTCATCAAAAACCGTTTATTTCGATCAATTGTGCAGCTATCCCAGATAATCTTTTAGAATCTGAATTGTTTGGTCATGAAAAAGGTGCCTTTACCGGTGCTGTGGCAAGGCGGGTGGGAAAATTTGAAGAAGCCAATGGCGGGACGTTACTTCTTGATGAAATCAGCGAAATGGACGTCCGGCTTCAAGCCAAATTGTTGCGTGCCATACAAGAGCGTGAAATCGATCGCGTTGGTGGCACCAAACCAGTGCCGGTTGATATTCGCATTTTGGCCACTAGCAACCGTGATTTAGAAGCCGAAGTCAAACAAGGAAATTTTCGAGAAGATTTGTATTTTCGCCTTAATGTTGTGGCAATCCCTTTGCCCGCTTTGCGCGAAAGACCCCAAGACATTGAACCACTCTGTCAGCATTTTTTAAAAAAATATGCCGAAAGCAATAATTATAGCTGATTGACGTAATGATTTGTCTTTGATATTTTGAGTGAATGAGTTACGGATATAGCATAGATTTAAGGAAACGTGTTCTGTTTTATATTGA
>JBPBPI010000088.1:0-3915 GCA_050954885.1 Janthinobacterium lividum
AAGACTCAGAAAGGACAGAGCCACCCCTTTAAACTTCTTACACAACCTAGATCATAATCTTGCCATTATGTAAAAACATAAACTCATTCAGCTATAAATCTTCATCTTTTGTCAAAACATCATAAGCTTCTTTGGCACGTTGCGTGATTTCTTGCCATAATGTTGAATTCATGTAAAAGCTATCTTTCTGTTGACCATTTTCTTGAATAAGAGCTAAAAGTTCACGTAATTTTACGCCTAAACGTCTCATATACTCAATTTCGTTCATATCTCTAAAAATTTCTCCTAACATAAGATTCGAAGAACTTTCAAACCAATTATCAAAAATACATAAAATAGGTTCTATAACTGTACCGGAAAAAGCATCACTTCTTTTTTGAGAACAAAACATAGATTTATGTAATTCAGGTCTGGCAAAATCATTAAGTTGCCAGATAAGCTGATAGCGTAATCCAGGGGCACCAAGTGTTTGTGTCATGGTCTGTTCCAATGTTTTTATGCTTTTAAAAATAGTTGATTAAAACCAAAAGATACTTCTCCTTCATGGTATACTTCAATACACCATTTAAAAGAAGTATTTAAGATCCAAACATCCGTATCTTCAGAAAATTAATCCTTGATTCTGGAATGTTGTTCGGATAGGTTACGGGTATTCTTGGTCCCCATCGTCTAGAGGCCTAGGACATCGCCCTCTCACGGCGACAACACGGGTTCGAATCCCGTTGGGGACGCCAATTTTTAATCATATAAATTAAATTACAGAAAATTAAACAAAAAAAATCCTGCAGCATAACTGCAGGAAACTACGTGCAACAAGTTTATTGTTGTTGAGGACGACGTGGTGCAATTAGCGCCGGTGTTGGAGGGGGTGTTGGTGTTGTATTCACTTGTGCATTTGATCTGGTGTTGTCGTTGGCGCCACTGTGATTGTCATAAGATTTAGGATCATTTGTACGTGAATCATTTCCCAAAAAATCAGGACGAGAGTCAAAAGAATCTCTTGTCTTTGTTCCAGAGTAATTGTCATTAGAGCCGTAAGATGTCGATCCGTTTGGAGAACAAATTAAAGCCAAAGCAAAAGTAAAACCAGTTTTTTTCTTGTAATTTTTCATAATCAAATACCTTTTATTATTTATACTCTAAAATTGTAGCAAGTATTTAATACTTAATCAATACTCAATCAACCATTATTTAATAATACTTAATTTTATATTAAATCATGAGGTTATGAAACCTTTGACCAAACTGCCGACCGTTAAGTGCCATCCATCGACCATGACAAAAAAGATTAATTTAAAGGGCAGGGCAATCGACGTTGGGGGCAACATCATCATACCCATGGCCATCAAAACCGATGCCACCACCAAATCAATCACTAAAAAAGGCAGAAAAATCAAGAAACCAATTTCAAAAGCACGATGAAGTTCACTGATCATAAATGCTGGAATAAGGACGCGCAAAGGTGTGTCTTCAGGTTTTTTAATATCTTGAATTTTCCCCAAATCTACGAACAGTAATAAATCTTTTTCCCGCACATGGGCCATCATAAATTTGTGCAAGGGCGACATGGTTTTTTGAAAGGCTTCTTCTTCTGAAATTTTCTCATCCATATAGGGTGCTAAACCTTCTTGGTAAGACTTTTCTAAAACAGGTCCCATGACAAAAAGTGTGAGAAATAACGCCAAACTGATGAGAACAGTATTGGGGGGCGATTGTTGTGTGCCCAAAGCCGTACGTAGAAACGACATCACTACCACAATACGGGTGAAAGAGGTCACCATGACAAGAATTGATGGCGCCAAACTTAAAACAGAAATAAGGCCAACCATTTGTACCAATTTGCTGGTCAGTGACCCGCCACTGCTGCTCATATCCAAAGATAAACTTTGGCTGTGAAGATCAGAACTGCCATAAATTAAGCCAAAAATGATAAAAGCTTGAAATGTCCTGTGAAATTTTTTCATGTTAATTTTTTTCCAAAGGATGATGTTCTTTTGGGGCCAATGCTTGTTTAATTGAGTAACTTTCGATCACCAAATCTTCCGAAGATCCCAAAAGTAAAAGATGTTCACTATGGCGATTTTGAACCCGTACCAATCGTCTTTTGGTGTCCAGTATAAGACTTTCTTTAATCACAAGTTGTCTAGATGTGGGCGCAACATGACGATCGTTCCATTTGCGTCTTAAAATATTATAAATGGCGATGCAGATAAAAAAAATAACAAGCACCAGAAAAAGTGATTGCAACACATGAAAAATTTGGGTGCCTGTGGTCAGTTCGGTCATGCATAAATCTTTCGTGATGAAAGATTTTGATGAGATGTATAGGCATTAATGCCGCGTGTGCGATTGGAAGAAGATTTGATGTTATCTTGAAGAAGATCCCGCTTAATCTCAAGTCTTTGGATTAAAGTTGAAAGAATGGTTTGAAATTTTTCTAAATGTTGTTCAAGTTCTGCAAAGTTTTCAATATCGTTTAATTTTTGTTCAAAGTCACTCATCATGCTTTGAAGGGATTGAATGGTAATAACATTTTCTTCAGAGCTATGGATTAAAATATCATCGACCATACTTTTAAGAACAATCATTTGTTCCGTAATTTGTGCGCGTTGAAAAGACGTGATGATCATGTCTTAAGCTTCCTTTAAAAACTGTGCGCTTAAATAAGCTTGTTGATTTTCTCTTTGGATGCGATCGTAAAGTTCTTGACGTAAAATACGGGTTCCTTGAGGATGTTCAATACTGAATTTGGTTGTTTTTCCACGGACTTCGATGACGGTGATTTTAATATTATCGTTGATTAAAAGAGACTCTCCATTTTTCCTAGAAATATAAAGCACAGATAATTTCCTTGTTTCCCTGATATTTTATCGTTATTATAATAATCTTATCTAATTTTTATAAAATTTACCAATTTTTAATTATATTAAATTATATTTTGTTTTATAAAAAAATAAAAAAGATGAATTTTGTTATGTCGATACAAGGAACTAAATTATTTAATGCTTTGAATCACTCTCTGGCCCGGGAACAAAAGGCTATTGAAGTTGCATCCGACAACATTGCCCGTTCTTCTATTGCCAATGAACAAGCAAAAGAATTAAAAAAAAGCACCTTTCATCAAACATTGGTGAAAGGATCTTCTCAGGGTCCTTTGCAAACACATCAAAATCATTTAACAGGTCGCCACCAAGGCAATGACGATTTCAAAGTGGTGTCTAAAAAGATAAAGGCAGGTACTGCCACCTTGTCAGGGAATAATATTAATGGTCAAGAAGAAATGACCAAAATGAACAAAGCGAATACAGATTTTTATGAAACTTTGACCCAATCGACAAGCTTTGTTAAACGCATCAAAATGTTTTTAGGAACCGGCCGGTAGGAGTTCAACATGAGCAATATATCTTCAAGACCCGATACATTAAACAATGTTTTACAAATTACATCTAAATCATTGGAAGCAAGTCAGCAACGCGTGCGCAATGCAGCTGAAAATATGGCCAATTCAAAATCAGCAAATTTTGTGCCCAAAAGCCTAGAATTTCAATCTAAATTTGATAAAGCAGCCGGTGTACATATGGTGGAACTTAAAAAAGTTCATGAGCATCATGACCAAATGCAGCAAATTTATGATCCAACACATCCTCAAGCTGATGAAGACGGTATGGTAAATTTGCCCAAAACAGATCCTTTAATGTATTTAATGAATTTACAAGAAGCCAAACACGAACAGGAACGTGCCATAAAGGCCCACGAAATTGCCACAGATATGAAACAGAAGATTATTTGTATGATGTCATCTTAAGCAGATTTGATCGCTTATAGCTGATTGACGTAATGATTTGTCTTTGATATTTTGAGTGAATGAGTTACGGATATAGCATAGATTTAAGGGAACGTGTTCTGTTTTATATT